>JBMDWS010000259.1:0-5550 GCA_048594695.1 Truepera sp.
TTCGGTCAGCTCATCGCTTTTCAGAACTTGCGGCACCGCCGCCTCGCTCGTACCTGTGGTCGCGGAGAGGATCCGCGTGAGTGTGGCCGCGTCCGGACGCGGCACGAGGATTTTTAGGAGAAAGCGGTCGAGCTGCGCTTCGGGGAGCGGGTAGGTGCCCTCCATCTCGAGCGGGTTCTGCGTCGCCAGAGTGGTGAAGGGGCGCGGCAGCGCGTGGACCGTACCCGACACCGTAACCGAGCGCTCCTGCATCGCCTCGAGCAGCGCGGACTGGGTTTTGGGCGTCGCGCGGTTGATCTCGTCGGCGAGCAGCACGCTCGCGAAGATCGGCCCGGGCTGGAAGGTAAAGTGCGTCCGTCCTCCCTCGTCACTGAGCATGGTCGTACCCGTGATGTCGGCGGGCATCAGGTCGGGCGTGAACTGAATGCGACCGAAGCTTAGGTCGGTAGCGTCGGCGAGGGCGCGTACGAGCCGCGTCTTGCCTAGACCCGGGGCACCCTCGAGCAGGGCGTGCCCACCCGCCAAGACCACGACAAGCAGGTCCTCGATAACCTGCTCTTGGCCCAGCACGACCTGACCTATAGCCTGTTTGATTCCGGTAAAGCGCTCCGCGAACGCCGTGTGCGGTCCAGATTCTTTCATGTCTGTTAAGCCTACCACCTCACGCACCGTTAGGCGCACCCGGAAGGGATAAGATGGCGCTGATGAGTCGTACGCTGCGACATGGTCGCGTGGTTCTCAAAACACTCGACGCCCTCGGACCCGAAGCCTGGCGGCGCGTCCAAGCCCACTTCCGCGACCCCGAGATCGCTCATTTGAACGGTACACCGCCAAGCCGCATGCCCCTCTGGCTCTTGCGGCGCGTGCTCAAGGCCGACAGTCGCCGCAACGACCGCGAAACCTACGGCATCTTCGACGCCACGGGCGAGCGCGAGGTTTACATCGGGACCATCGAACTCTACGACATGCGTCACGATCAGGCCACGCTCGGTATCATTATTGGTGAGCGGAGCCACTGGGACCGTGGTTTCGGGCCGGAGGCCATCGCGGCGCTGCTCGAGCGCGCCTTTGGCGTTCTTGGTTTACAACGGGTGGTGCTCAGTACCTTCGGCGACAACGAGCGGGCGCAGGCCGCTTTCAAGAAGATCGGGTTTCACGAACGCCGCCGCCTCGTGGCGCGGCAGGGTCGCATCGACGTGCAGATGGAACTCTCGCGCTGGACCTGGCTCGAGCATCAGGCGCACGAGGCCTCCGAGCACCTGATCGAACCGCGCTGAACCCCAAAGAGCATCAATCCCGCACAAAGCTGCGTTAAGCTTGAACCGTGAGACTGGCCCTGTGATCCCTGACCTCCTGACCCTTGCTGGAACGCTCATCAACTCCCTCGGCTACGTCGGTCTCGGCGTCATCCTCATTGTCGCGGCACCCGAACTCATCCTTCCCTTCGCGGGCTTTATGGTCGCGCAGGGCGAACTGAGTTTTGGAGGGGTCTTGCTCGCCAGCCTCGCCGGGGCTCTGGTGGGACAACTCATCATCTACGGGGCGGCCCGCTGGTACGGCGAGGCGCGTGTCCGCAGCTTTCTCGGGCGCTACGGGCGGAGCCTGCTAACCAGCGAGCAGGACCTCGAGCGCGTATTACAGCTCTTCGGACGCTTCGAGGCGCTCGCCATTAGCCTGGGGCGCGCTGTCCCTACGGTCAGGAGCCTCATCTCGGTACCCGCCGGGCTCAAACCCGTGCCCGTCTGGCGCTTCGTCTTACTTACCGGATTAGGAACAACTCTGTGGAACACCTCGCTACTCTTTACCGGAACCCTGGTCGGACAGAACTGGCAGCACCTCGTGGATGTGCTCGAGGCCTACGGAACCGTCGTGCTCGTGCTTCTCGGGTTGGGCGTGGCGTTCTTGCTCGTTCGCCGCTTTAGAGCGCAGGGTGTTCGTTGGCAAAAGCGCTGAAGAATTCCTTGACAGCTTCTGCCGCCCCGCGGCCCATACCCGGAATTGCCGCAAGCTCTTCGACCTCGGCGTCCTTGAGTTCGTCGATACTGGAAAACCGCGCCAAGAGCGCGTCCCGCCGCGCCGGACCGATGCCTGGTACGTCGTCGAGAACGCTCCGGGTCATGGCCGCGCCGCGCTGTTTGCGGTTGTAGCCGACCGCCGTCCGGTGCGCCTCGTTGCGGATGTTGATCAGAAGCCGCAGCGCCGGGTGCGTTTCGGGTACCACGATTTCCGGTTTCCCCTCGCGGATGATCGTTTCCTGCTTTTTGGCGAGGCCGAGCATCGGTAGCTCGAGCCCGGCATCTTTGAGCGCGCGCCGCGCAGCCGAGAGCTGCCCCTTTCCCCCATCGATAAGGAGTAGGTCGGGGATCGGCATCTTGTCGGCCAGCGAGCCGGTGAAGCGGCGGTACACGGCCTGATGCATCGAGTAAAAGTCGTCGGGCTGCGACAGACCGGTGACGCGCATCTTACGGTACTCGGACTTTTTCGAGCGTCCCCCCTCGAACACCACGATCGAGGCGACAGTGTGTGTCCCCATCAGGTTCGAGATGTCGAAGCCTTCGATGCGGTAGGGTTCGGTCTCGAGCTCGGCCAAAGTTTGCAGCTCCTTGACGCCAGGCGCTTCCCCGCGTTTTTCAAGGAGGGCAAGTTCGGCCTCGATGCCGGTAGTGGCGTTTCTAGCCGCCATACCCATGAGGTCCAATTTGTCGCCGCGCTGCGGCACCCGCAGTTCGACGCGCTTGCCCGAGCGCTCGGACAAAAACGCCTGCCACACAGCAATATCGGGCTCGGAGGGCAGCAAGATAAGGGGCGGCACCTGCATCGCCTGGGCGTAGTAGTCGGCCATGAAGCGCTCCAGAATCTCGGCGTCGGTCGCACCCTCGGCGTTCGTCAAAAAACGCTTGTCGCGCCCGACCACGCGGCCCCGGCGCATTTGAAAGAGCTGGACCATCGCATAGTTCCCGGCCCGCGCCATCCCCAGGAAGTCGAGGTCGTCTTCGGAAGCCCGCGCCACATCCGAGTCGTAGCCTGTCAGCCGCTGCAGGGCGTGTAGCCGGTCGCGGTAGAGGCGGGCCAGCTCGAAGTCCTGGCGCTGCGCGGCGAGCCGCATCTCCTCCTCTAGCTGCGTCGCCGTGCCCGCCACATCACCCTCCAAGAACGTCCGGACCTGCCGCACCACCTTGGTGTACTCCTCGGGCGTCACGTTGTCGATGCAGGGTGCGAGGCAGCGGCCCATATGGAAGCGCAGACACGGCTTCTTGCGCTTCTGCATGGGAAAACCGCTGTTTTGCCGCAGCGGGAATATCGACCCGACGAGTTCCTGCACCTTCCGCACCGAACCGGGGTTGGGGTAGGGACCGAAATAGGTCGCGCCGTCCTTGATGACGCGCCGGGTAAAGAGAAGCATGGGAAAGGGCTCTTTGGTCAGCTTCAAAAAGGGGTAGCTCTTATCGTCCTTGAGAAGAACGTTGTAGTGCGGCTTGTAGCGCTTGATGAGGTTGGCTTCCAGAATGAGCGCCTCGACCTCGGATTTGGTGACGATGAACTCGAGCCGCTCTGCCCGCCGACTCGTGAGCTGGGCCTTTTGAGGCGCGGTCGCGGAAAAGTAGGAGCGAACGCGATTGCGCAAGCTCTTGGCTTTTCCAACATAGATGACTTCGCCTCCAGGCGCGTAAAAGAGGTAACAGCCGGGCTGGGTCGGCAAAACGGGCAGTTCATCGGCAGTCATGTGAGACCAGTTTACCGCCGCACAGGACGCATTTATTTGCAGCGGCTTACCGTCACGGGCAAAAGCCTCGCAAAGCGTTGTCCTTGACGCCCCGTAAAGCCATCCTGTATATTGGCTGTTGCTGTCTTGGGGCTTTAGCTCAGCTGGGAGAGCACCTGCTTTGCAAGCAGGGGGTCATCAGTTCGAATCTGATAAGCTCCACCACGTCACAGACACGAACAATGCACCTCGAGTTTGAGGTGCATTCGTCTTTTTACCACAGATATACCGCAGGAGAGAATTTTAGTTGACGGCGCGCGCCTGCTGAGGGGTGCCGAGCAGGTCGTCCAAACTAATGGCCGCTTCCCGTCGCTCCGCTTCGTATAGGTGTCTATAAGTGTCCAGGGTATGACCATGACCTTCCTTAGTTCTGCCGATCCTGACGAAACTGTCCGCCGATAACTGCTCTTATCGGCGGGTCCTTACCTCACTTGCACAATGGAATAGGCATTAAGCTTCAGTTAAGAATCCAGTGTTAAATTATTCCCGTAACAAAACAACATGAGGAGGAAAGAGACATGCACGGATCATGGCAGCGGCTGGCTTTGTTAGCTCTCGGACTGGGACTAGCGGCTTGCTCACAAGCACCCGAAGATGTACAAGCACCGGACGTTGGGATAACGCCGCAATTCGGGACGGCAGATGACGACATTGGGGCTGATGTGGCTCTCAGCTCAACGGGGCGGATTTATGCGCTAGTGAACACATCGCGAAAATTGTTCGAGGATGATGGGAACTACGCCAAAACATTCCTACGCCGGTACGACCGTTCAGGTAACCTCATTTTCAACCGTGAGGTCGAGGCCACCTCCTGCCCTTCAAGTTACGAGTGCGATTTCGACTCCTTACATAAGGGACAGTCACTCGAGGCTACCTCACAGGGAAATCTTTACGCGCAATATACGCGCAATCGCATTATCGCCGATCGCTTCTACCTTCGAGAGAAGTATGTTGAGGTTTACAGTAGTAATGGGCAGGAACTCAGCCGGATAGCTTTAGGGTACATCTGCGTCGACTTTGAAACGCCATATAACGATAAGGTCGCTACAGCTGTTGATGGTGGCGGTAATGTTTATTCAACGTTTGAAACGTCTGGCGTTTACGACCCGAGTGGCAACTGCTTAACAACGAACGCCAAGCAAAACCTCACGAAGCACTCCGCAAGCGGTAGCTTGCTTTGGGAGCGTGCCCCGAACGTCGGCCTCGTCTACGGCGTGACGGTCAACGCCTCGGGTGACGTCTACGTCATCGGTTCTAAAGGCATGGCGCGTTACACGAGTAGTGGTACCCTGACGTGGACCAAAACGGGCTCTTCGTACGCTGTCAACGTGAGCAGCAAAATCGTCGCCTCGGGCTCGAATCTTTACGTCCGCACCCTTAACACCATCCGCAAGTACGACAGTAACGGCTCCCTTGTTTGGAGCAAACCGCAAAGTGGACTCAGTGGTGTCATCGCGCAAGACTTGACCACCGACCCGTCGGGCAACGTCTACCTCTCAGGTAAGTTCGCTGCCTCGAGCAGCAACCGCGATGTGTTCAGCCGCAAACTGAATGCGCAAGGAGCAACCGTCTGGACGAAGACGTTCGGGACGCCGCAGTACGACGACGCCAGGGGAATTGCCACGCTGAATGGTAGCGAACTCTACCTGACGGGTGAAACGCAGGGTGCTCTGGCCCAACCCAACCAGGGAGGCCTGAAAAACCGAGATGGCTACCTGGTGAAGCTCGACGGCAGCGGCAACCAGGTCTGGGTGCGCTAAAACGCTAAATGGCTACACCTAACCCCT
>JBMDWS010000026.1:0-6875 GCA_048594695.1 Truepera sp.
GGGCAGGGTGCCAAACAGCTTTTGGGCAGCCTTTTGCTCGCGCTCGAGGACACCCTCCGCGTCCTCATCGCTGAAAACCATCGTGTCGCCCGCATAGATCTCGACGAGGTCATGAACGATCAGCATACGTGTGACGTGCGCGAGATCGGTGCCTGGCGGGGCATATTCGGCAAAAAGGAGCGCCATCAGCGTGAGGTGCCACGAATGTTCAGCTACGTTCTCGTCGCGGCTGCCGTCATGCAAGCGGTTTTGCCGCGTAACTGCCTTGAGCCTATCTGAGAGATAGAGAAACGTGAGCTGCTGTTCTATGCGGGACATAGCGCGAGTTTACGTCGTGCTGCGCCAGTACTCCTACAGCTCGAACAGGGCGTAAACGGGGCGCAGCGGCGCTTCGGCTGCACCCAGAGCCGCGTAGAGCCGCCGCGCCACAACGTTATCCTCTTCGGTGAGCACCCAGGCCTCGCGGCAACCGAGCGTGCGGGCATGATCGAAAAGCACCCTGAGGAGTGCCTTGCCGATCCCCTGCCCCTGATGTGTGGGAGCTACCCCGACCTCGTTGATCCACAGCTCAGGGGGCTTATCCGGGTGCAGGTAGTGAAGGCCCGTCGCCATACCGACCACCACACCGTCAGACAGCGCCACCACCAGATGATGGCGCGGGTCGGCCAAGAATTCGGCGCTCCAGTACGGATCGACAGGGTTATCGAAAACGCCCTCGGAGACGTGCTCGAGGACGCTCGCCTCGTTCGGTCCCAGAAGGCGTACGAGAGTCATGGGTCAAAGGTTGAAGCCGAACATGCGCATCTGCTTCTTACCGTCCTCGCTCATCTTGGCGGGCGACCAGGGCGGCGACCAGACGAATTCGACGTTGACCTTTTTGACGCCTTCGACCTGCATACAGGCGAGTTCGGCGTCGGCCTGGATCATGTCCTGCACCGGGCAGCCCATGCTCGTCAGGGTCATGTCGATGTCGACCTCGCCCCCTTCTTTGACCGTGAGGTTGTAGATAAGGCCCAGGTCCACTACATTGACAGGGATTTCCGGGTCCTTGACGACCTTGAGAGCCTCTAAAAGTTCGTCTTTACTCGGCAGCGCCGGGGCGTCCGGCAGGGTTTCTGGTGTATTGCTCATAGAGCAAGCGTAGCAGAAAGCGCCCGCCGCGACCGTTTCCGGCGTGTCAGGCGTGGCGCTGCCGGTAACACAGAAGGGCAGCCGTCAGGGCCAGGAGGGTCGTCAGCAGGCTACTACCGCCGTAGGACACAAGGGGCAAGGTGATCCCGGTAACCGGAGCCAACCCGAGCGTCATGCCGAGGTTGACTATGGCCTGCACGCCGATAAGCAGCAGAACACCCACGATCAGCAGGCGGTCACGCGGGCGCGGGCAGCGCTGCGCCATCAGTGCCAGCGTGACGAAGAGCGCCCCGTAGAGCAGGAGAAGCCCGCCCGCCACGAGAAAGCCCCCCTCTTCGGCCAGCACACTGAAAATAAAATCGGTCGCCGGATAGGGTACGAACCCTAAATGGGTCTGTGTTCCCTCGCCGTGCCCCTGCCCCCACAACCCGCCCGCACCCACGGCGATACGCGCCTGAATCACCTGGTAGCCACTGCCGAGCGGGTCGCCGCCCGGATCGAGGAAGGACACGAGGCGGGCACGCTGGTGCGGCTCGAGATTCGGCCACACGACTCCAGGCAGCAGCACGAGCATGACAAGGGCGGCAAGAATCAGGTGAGCGCGCGGCACACCGCGCACCAGAATCAGGCCGACGCCCAGTGCTACGATCACCAGGGCGCTCCCTAGATCGGGCTCGAGCAGAATGAGACCCACCGGCAGGGCTGTCACCAGAAGCGGTAGGAAGTAGTCGAAGGTTCCACCGGCAGCACCTTTGGTCAGCATGCTCGGGAGGACGAAGAGCAGCGCCAATTTGAGCAGTTCAGAAGGCTGAAAGGCGGGCAGCGGCCCCAGCGCAAGCCAGGAGCGCGCCCCGTTGACCTCGGTGCCCGAGATCTGTACTAGGACGAGGAGCACAAGTGCCCCCAGATAGAGCCCCCAGCGCCAAGCCATGATGCGTGCGGGACCCAGACAGAGTAGACCCGCGCAGAGCAGCAATGCCAGAACGAGAGCCAGCACCTGACGGTGAAGTTCAGCCGGCGACACCGACCCTAGCGCCCACAATCCAGCTCCGACGAGAAGCGCCCCGAGAAGCGGCAGCAGTAGCGTGAGGCGTGAAATGGGTCCGAACGTCATTGGCTCTAGTCTAACGAACCTTGAAGGAAGGTCAGCAGCACCGTCGGCTGTGGCAACGTCTCGAGGCGAAAAAGGGCGCATGCTCAAGGCATGACCCGCGCACGACTCCTGTGGCTCTCTCTGACCCTTTTACTAAGCCTTGTACTGAGTGCTCACGCCCAGAGTTCCATCACCCTCACGAGCGGCACCGTGACCTATCACGGCACGACGCCTAGTGAACGGTGGTCGGGTCAGGCCCCTTTGCAGAGCCTGACTCTGACACCCGGACCTGACGGTCTTGCCCTAAGCGCGACCGTCGAGCCAAGCCAATTTTCCTCGGGCAACTTTATCCGCGACGCCAACGCCCGCTTCGTCGTGTTCGAGAGCAACACCTACCCGGTGGCGACGCTGAGCGGCACCCTGCCGCTCACGGGTGAGCTTCTCTCGCTAGAGAGCAGCGCACCGATCTCGCGGACCTTTCAGGGTGAACTGAACCTGCACGGCGTCACGCGGGCGCTCAGCTTCCCGGTCACGCTCGAGCGCCTCGGCGACAGCGTGAGCGCTAAAGCGAGCTTTCCCCTGAAGTTGAGCGACTACAGCATGAAGCGGCCCAGCCTGTTCGGCCTGCTGGTAGACGACGCCCTCAGTGTCGATGTGGCCCTGACCGTGACCCTAGCGTCGCCCTGACGCGACCACCGAACGGCGGCGCAGCGCCGAGCCTGGGCGCGTGCGGGCACGCCCCCGCGACCAGAGAAACCACTCACCTAAAAGGAGCGCGAGCGCAACGGCCAAAAGCCACGGCGCGAGACTGCGCTCGGCCTCGCTCGAGCCCGCTCCGGCAGCCCCCTCGCGCGCCGTCGCTGTTACCTCTAGGCGCGACTCGCCTACGGGGAGCGGTGCCGACGTGTAGGTACGGCCCGCAAACGTAACGCGGCCCGGTTCGCTCAGGTAGCGGTCCGGCCCGAGCGCGGTGCCGAGCGGCACCGTTGCCTCGCTGCGAAACGACTCGAAGAGGTTGGCCAGAAGGATGGGAAAGGCCGGGCGACGGCTGAGGTCGCTCTGCGACAGGTTGAAGCGAAAAAGTACGACCTCACGCCCAGCGTCTTGCCAGCGGAGCAGAACCGGCGTGAGATCCTCAGTGCGGGCCAATACGGTAGCCCGCGCCAGCGGCAGCGGTAAAGGCTCGCTCGAGGCGGCTACGACCACGCCCGTAAGGTCCACGAAACGCAGCAGCGAATCGCTCCGGTCCCAGTCGGCGACTTCGCTGTATAGAGGCTCAGCGGTAGCCCCGCTAAAGAGCACAACGTCACCTTCGGGTAATGCCAGCCCTGCTTGCCCAATCCGAACGGTCACGGTCGCAGGCGACCCGCCGAGGACCACTCCGGGCAGCGCCCTCAGCACCCGCTCGAGCACCGGCACATCGCCCGAAAGGTCGACGTTTAGAGGCTGCGTCCCGGCGAACGCCTCGTTGTCGAGCGCCAGACTGTCCGGGCGCAAGGCAGCACCAGCACCCTCAGTCCCCTCGAGCCGTGCCCGGTAGAATCCACCACTGGTATCTAGAGCCACAGTTGCGTTGGCCTGTCCAGTCGCGGGCACACGCACCACCTGGCGCAACACCTCGCGCAGCACATCCCCGTCCTCACCCATTTGCTCGGCGACCAAGGTCACCTCGCGGGGTGTGTCGCTATTGTTCGTCAGGGAGGCAAAAAGCTGCCCATACGCTAGCTCGAAGGCGCTGACGCCTATGTTCGGCGTGGGGCTACCCACCGGATGCACCACCACGTCGCGCCAGCTTGCCGAGTCGGCATCGTCGCTAAAGAGGTGAAGCCGGGCTGTCGGGGAGAGGGAGCGCGCGAGCGCCAGGGCGTCGTCTAGAGACGCGTCGGCGTCGGTTGCCTCGAGCGACCCTAGCGCTGCCCGCACCGCGCCGTGATCCCCCGTCAGGGGCTGAACGACCCGTGCGCCGAGGCCCGAGCGCACCACGGCGACTTCTCCCGCGCGGCTCAGAAGCGCCTCGGCCTCTGTGACGGCCTGGGCCAGCCTCGAGCCCCCCTCACCCTGCGCCGCCATACTTGCCGACGCATCGAACACGAAAACTTGCGGCGGCTCCCCGCGCGTCACGATCCGGGGCTGGGCCAGTGCCAAGGCCAAGAGGCCCGCGAAGAGCAGCTGCAGGAGCAGGAGCAGGGTCGGCGAGACGCGCCGTTGCCGACGCGCGAGAACTTTGGCTTCGTTCCACAAAAAGAGGGCAGAAACCTCCTGCTGCCGTTTGCGCTCACGGATGAAATGTAGCAAGGCGATGACCGGCAGGAGGAGCAAGAGCCATAACGCTCCTGGAAAGAGCAGGCTCACCATGAGGGGCCGACGTAGCCGTTCGCAGATTGACCCATACGTGAGGAATAGCTTACCGCACGGACGGCCCCCGACTGGGGTATAAAGGTAAAGAACGCTATGCGCCTGTCTCCCCACCCTTTTTCTTTCCCGCCGACCCCTTCAACGCGATGGGGGAACCCTGCCCGTGGACTCTGACACCCTGCAGCAGACGCTGCTCGAGTTGCTTCAGGGCGGATCGGCGCATGTGGGGCTCGAGGACGCCGTGGCGCAGCTCAGACCCGAATGGCGCACCCACCGTCCACCCGGCTTTCACTCGATCTGGCAGCAGCTCGAGCATATTCGGCGGGTGCAAGAGGACATCCTGCGCTACACCCTGGACGCCACCTGGCACTCCCCGGACTTTCCCGAGGGGTACTGGCCCGAGAACCTGAGCGACCTGAGTGAAGCAAGCTGGCAGGCGTCCCTCAATGGGTACCGCGCCGACCTCGAGGCGCTGCGAGCGCTCGTTCAGGACCCTGCACGCGATCTCACTGCCCCCATACCCCACGGCGAAGGTCGCACGTACCTGCGACAGCTCATGCTGGTCGCCGACCACACGGCCTACCACACCGGGCAAATCGTCAGCCTGCGCCGCGCTCTCGGCGATTGGCCGCCCCAGGACTAGGCCCAAGCAATCCGCCCAGTACCGCATACCCATACCCTAAAAACGCGCTTCAAAGGCACTTTTTGGCTCTTCCGACCCCGTCGCCGCCTGTGGATAACCTGTGGATAACTCGGTCACTATCTGTGGATAACTCCTATGCTTGACAAACTCGTGACAGATTTGGTAGACGGCAGCAATAACTCCAAAAAAGGGAAAAACCCGTCCAGGACGGCAAAAGTCTTGAGGCGGGAGCGTTTTTTGCGACCTGGACGCAGATTATAGCTTATCCACAGGCTGAGCCCTACCTGTGGATAACTTCAGAGACTGACACGGCTCTCGCCGCACGTACAAAATCTTGTAGCTTGACCTCATCCTTGATGCCCGCGCTGGACTCCACACCCGACGCAGTATCGACGGCGTAGGGCCGCATGACCCGGATACCCTCGGCTACCGTTTCAGGGGTCAGACCCCCTGCCAGGATGAGACGGGGCCAGCCTGCCCAGCCTGCGGCCTCATGCCAGGCAAACGCCTGCCCGCTTCCCGGTGAGAGCCCGTCGAGCAGCAGGGCGCGTGCAGGATAGTCCCTAAACGCCTCGGGCTCGAGCCCCGATCTGAACCGTACCGCCTTGATCACGGGCACGTGTGCCGCGACCTCACGGGCATAGGTCGCGTCCTCGCGTCCATGGAGCTGCGCTGCGTCAAGGCCAAGGCGCGCTGCGGTCTCGAGGACATAGGGCAGCGGCGCATCGACAAAAATGCCGACCGTTGCGATAAAGGGGCCGAGCGGCGCGATGATGGCCTCGGCCTGCTCGGGGGTCACGAACCGCTTCGATGCAGGAACGAAGTTGAGCCCGATAGCATCAGCCCCGGCCCGTTCAGCAGCAAGGGCATCTTCAGGACGGGTCAGGCCACAAATCTTGACGCGCATGAGCGAAGTATACCGACACGGGAGGCTGCCTCAGCTCGAGTTCAAGCTCGCTTACGTCGAAGCGTCACGTGTTTACCAAGATCCGAAAAGTCATAGACCTTGGGTTTCACCCCGGCCAACGCGTGACGCCTATAGGTGGCTTCGTGACGGGTACCGCGTCCCCCTGAAAGGTCAGAGGACTCCCGAGACAGCGATTTATGGGCCAACCAAATGTGTATGGCACTAAGCTGGTGCCATGCACTCTGTCATCTGCCACATTACCGGCAAAACGACCTGGGCCGAAGCTCAGGCTCGGGGTGTCTACACCTCACCTAGCCTGGAGCGCGGAGGCTTTATGCACTTCTCGAGCCCCGCTCAGGTTCTCGCCGTCGCCGACGCCCTCTACCGGGGCCGCACCGACCTCGTCTTGCTCTGCGTGGACCCGGACAAGCTCGGTGACGCACTCAGGTACGAAGCGCTCGGCACACCCGAAGCGTACCCGCACCTATACGGGCCGCTCGAGCTTGCCGCCGTCACCCGCGTGCTCGACTTTCCGTCCGAACCCGACGGAACCTTCAGGCTGCCCCTTTAACCACCCAGCGACATCAGCTCGAGCGTCACACCGTACGCTTCCTCGAACAGTCCTTTGCGCGCCTCGGCCTCACGGCGTTCGATCTCAGTTACGTCACCCAGGAGCTGGAGTTGCACGTAACCGTCGCTGATATGGCTTCTAAGCCCCTTGACCCGCTGCGCCTTGGAGCGCTCGA
>JBMDWS010000260.1:0-6274 GCA_048594695.1 Truepera sp.
CCGACCGCACGCGCTCGAACGCGTCCG
Organism: Truepera sp.; assembly: GCA_048594695.1. Lineage (GTDB taxonomy): Bacteria > Deinococcota > Deinococci > Deinococcales > Trueperaceae > Truepera. Next base: position 28 of record JBMDWS010000260.1, read on the forward strand.
ACGCCTCTCGAGCCACCACCACCCCACCCAGCACGTCCGAATGGCCCGCCAGATACTTGGTCGTCGAATGCATGACGAGGTCGGCGCCCAGCGCTAGAGCGCTCTGCACACTCGGCGGTGTCCATGTCGCGTCGCAAACCAGGAGCGCGTTCCGGCTGTGAGCGAGGTCCGCGAGCGTGACGATATCGCTGATTTTGAGACGTGGGTTCGAGGGCGTCTCGAGCCACACCATGCGCGTGCGTTCACGCCACGCCACCGCGACAGCGTCCGTATTCGTGGTGTCCACGAACGAGACCTCGAGACCCCAGGGCACGAATACCTCCCGGAGCAGTTTGCGGACGCCGTGGTAGAGGTCATCGGGTGCGATGAGGTGATCACCGGGCCGGAGCGCCCGGAAGATCGCTGCCGCCGCCGCCGAACCCGAAGCGAAACAGGCCGCCTCTGTACCCCCCTCGAGCATGGCGAGGGCGCCCTCGAGCGCAGCGCGGTTGGGGTTACTCGAGCGCGTGTAAACATGCCCGTGCGGGTACGACCCGTCGGCCTTACGTTCAAACGTCGTCGAGAGGTGAAGGGGCGGAATAACCGCGCCCGTCGCCGGATCGACCTCTGCCCCGGCGTGAACGGCGAGAGTCTCGAAGTGCCAGTCCTTATCCGGCACTACAGGAGCCTCACGTGAACGCCCGCGTCCGCGAGAAGCCGCTTGACCTCGCCCACGGTCGTCTGCCCGCTGTGGAAGATGCCCGCCGCCAGCGCCGCGTCAGCTTCGGCGTCGCGCAGCACGTCGCGCATGTGCAGGGCGTTGCCCGCCCCACCCGAAGCGATGACGGGGATATCGACGGCCCGCGCTACAGCCTTTGTCGCCTCGAGGTCGTAGCCCGTTTTCATTCCGTCGGCGTCGATGCTGTTGAGAACGATCTCCCCCGCGCCGAGTTCCTGACCCCGAACGGCCCACTCGAGAAGGTCGAGGCCCGTCGCTTTGCGCCCACCCGCCGCGAACACTTCCCAACTCGATGCGCCCACGCGCCGCTTGGCGTCGATAGAGAACACCACTGCCTGCGCCCCATAGTGGTCCGACGCCTCACGTACCACGTCCGGGTTGCTGATGGCGCCCGAATTGATCGAGACCTTGTCCGCACCGGCCAGAAAGAGTGCGCGAAATTCCTGCAACGACCGCACGCCGCCCCCGACCGTCAGCGGCATAAAGCACTGCTCGGCGGTCTGGGTGATGATGTCCAAAATCGCGCCGCGGCCCTCGCTGGTCGCGGTGATGTCGTAAAAGACCAGTTCATCCGCGCCCTGATCGTTGTATTTGAGGGCGAGCGCCACCGGATCGCCCACGTCCTTGAGCTCGCCCGCCTCGACCTTGCCGAACTGCTGGCCCCGGGTGGTGCGCCCGTTGTGAACGTCGAGACAGGGGATGATGCGTTTGGCTAACACGTCTACGAGCTTACGCCTTGAGGCGTCGAAAGTAGAAGTTGACGCCCTCTCGAAACTTGAATGACAACGGTCCCAAAGCTGTGGATGTGACCGGCGAAACAGGTTGCCATCCAGAAAAATAACCAAGCGCCTTTGAGAAGACCTTGCTTACAAATCACATCACCTGGAACCATGACACCCACGGGGTGTGGCTCAAACTGCGCTTGTACAGGGAGCGATTCCTCTAGCAGCAGGCCACGCTGAACCGTGAAAAACCGCGTAAGAGAGGTCGGCAGACCCACGAACACCGTACCAGCAAGACCAAGAATCCGGTGCTCGGCGTTCACCGCTCCAAGGTATAAAGCAAGAAAGATAATCGTCACACCCACAGTAAAATTTGGTAACAGCGTCGCAAGGTTGGATAGCCATGACAGTTTGCAAGAAGAGGTGTGCCTGCGACTGAAATGGTTGTTATCGTGTCAGCAGCGAAAGCAACTCGATGTGATGGGTCTGAGGGTAGAAATCGAAGGGCTGAACCCGCTCGAGCCTCCAGCCCGTTTCCGCAAGGGCCGCCACATCCCGCGCCCAGGTCGCCACGTCGCAGGAAACGTAGATAAGCCGCCGGGCGCTCGAGGCCGTAATCGCCCGCCGCGCTTCCTTGGCGAGCCCTGCCCGGGGCGGGTCCACGGTGATAAGGTCGGCGTCCGGAAGCGCGTCAGCTTTGCGGGCGTCGGCGTGGACGAACGCGACGTTTTCAAGGCCCAGACGCGCCGCGTCGCGTTCGCCCCGGACGACACTGCTGCGGTCTAGCTCGAGAGCCACCACGTGGGTAAACGCCCGGCTCAGATGAAAGCCGATAATCCCGCTGCCTGCGTAGAGATCGAGGACCCGCTCGCCCGTTTCGGCCCAGCGTGCGAGTTCGGCGTAAAGGCGCGAGGCGGCGGCCGGGTTGGGCTGCGCGAAGCTCGTCGCGCTCACGTTCAGCTCGAAATCGCCGTAGCACTGGCGCAGGCTGCGGGCTCCGGCAAGACGCTCCGAGCCCTGGCGAAAGCGACCTCGGGGGTCGAAGGAAGCGTAAGCCACGCCCGCGACACCCCGCGCCAGAAGGCCATGGGCAAAATCCAGATAGTTGCGAGCCGAGGCGCTGGCAATGAGGCACAGGAGCACCTCGCCCGCGTCGTTCGAGCGAAACGCCACCTCACGCACGCCTTTAGGCAGCGTTTCCGCTTGCAGGATCGCCCACACGCGGTTGACGCCACTGCTCGCCGTCGGGTCTTCGGGCAGGGGCTCGAGGTCGTGCGTTTCGGGGATGCGGTAGCCCAGAAGCGTCTTGTCTACCGTGCGCAACACGGCGGGCTGCACCGCGTGGCGGTAGCCCCAGGGCGCGGGTGCGGCGATCACCGGCGGTACCGTCGCGGCGCGTTTCAGACTCCGCTCCAGCGCGTCCTCCACGACTGTGCGTTTCAGCTCGAGCTGATGCGCGTAAGTCATGTGGCTGTAATCGAGGCCCGGATGCAGATGGGCCGGCACCCTGTGAGGGCTCGCGTCGACGACCTCCTCGACCATTCCCTGAAGGACCCCCGAGCGCTCCCGGAGCGTCGCCTTGACCCGCTCGCCCGGCAGCCCGCCCCGGACGAGGGCGAGACGCCCCTCGGAGAGCCGCGCCAGAACGTTTCCACCATGCACCATCTTCTCGAGTTTCAGTAGCACAGTGCCAGTTTACCGCGTCCCTGAGCCGAAGCCTGCTGTTCCGTACAAAGCTGTTCCAACTCACAATTTAGCGGTACATCGCAAAATTCACGGGTCGGTTCTTGCTATACTCCAACCATATGAAACGCTCCCTGCAAGAAATCGTCGAACTCGTGGTCTTCGGACTCATCGCGGTACTCGTCGGCACCGGTGTGCTCTGGCTCGTGGGCTGGCTGATTGGCCTCGTCGGTACACTCTTCATGTGGCTGGCGGGCATCCTGTGGTTGGTGCTGCGCTACATCATCCCCGTTTTCGTCATTCTCGGGGCGATCTATTTTCTTTTCCGGCTGCTGCAAAACCGCAATCGGGGCGACTCCAACTCGGGCGGCGCACCCGTCGTCAGTGGCCCGCACACGGGCGGCACCCCGGGCACAGGCAGTGACTCGGGCTCCAGCGTCACCCCGGCCGCCGCACCGATCACGACCCCTCAGGTTCAGGGCCTCCCCTACACCCCGGAGCATACCGAGGTTGAGATCGTCGAACCCAGCACACTCGAGGGCGACGACAAAAAAGCGTAACCTTAACCGCGCCGCTAGATCCCGGACCAATGTCCGGGATCTTTTTGCTCTAGCCTGGGTTTAGCCCAGGTCTAGCCGGGGCTGGCGCGGGCTCAGCTCGAGCCCCTTGAGCACCTGCAGATTGGCAGCACCCGCACCGTGCAGCGCAACCCGAAGTTCCCACAAAAATCCTTCCAGCCAGGCGATCACCGCTTGGCTGGATTCGGTGGCGGGTTCGAGTAGAGGCCGTGCGACCGCCACGACCTGTGCGCCAAGTACAAGCGCCTTGGCAGCCTCGAGGCCCGTCCGAATCCCGCCCGAGGCCACGAGCGGCATCTGCGGCAGCACGCTTCGCACCTGCCGCAACGCCTCGGCTGTCGGGATGCCCCACTCGGCGAGGTCGGGATGACGCAACTCGCCGTAGCGCACGAAGTCCTCAACCTTGGCCCACGAGGTGCCGCCTGCACCCGCCACATCGAGCGCCGCGAACCCTACCTCGCGCACGGCCCCGGCCACGCGACCGCTCAGGCCGTGCCCGACCTCTTTGAGCATTACGGGAAAGGGAAGACGCGGCACGACGTCTGCCAACTTGCCCACGAGCCCTCGAAAGTCCGCGTCCCCACCCTGTTGAAACGCCTCTTGCAGCGGGTTGGTATGAAGGGCGAGCGCGTCCGCCCCGATGTGGGTCACGGCGCGCGTCAGCTCGGCCTCGCCATAGCCCTTGTTGAGCTGCGCCACCCCGAGGTTGCCTACAACGAGGGCCGTCGGTGCGTAGGGACGCACAGCGAACGATGAGACGGCTTCGGGATGCTCGAGCATCACCCGCTGCGAACCGAGCATCAGGCCCACACCGAGCGCCTCGGCAGCTTCCGCGAGATGCCTGTTGATACGCGCCGAGAGCGCGGCCCCACCTGTCATCGCACCAATCAGGAGTGGAGCGTGTAGAGGTTTTCCCAGAAAAGTCGTACTGAGATCGATAGCGTTTAGATCGGTTTCGGGCAGCGCCGCGTAGGGCAGCTCGAGCGCCTCGAGCCCGGTCGTTCGGGTACTGTAGTTGACCGGATAGTGTAAGCAGACCTCGACGTGCCGCAGCTTGCGCGTCGTAGCGTCGGGAACGAGAGCGCCGGACACGGGAATATCGGGCGCTCGAGCGGAGTCGGACATGGCCCAAGCATACCGGGCAGTGGGTCTTTGTTCCTGCAAGGTGAGACTTCTTACTTTCTATACCGTCCATAGGTCCAGCACGACGTTCCGCGCTCTGTCGTGTGCATCTGAGGCCTGTATTCGGGGCATATCTAGCCCTAGAGGGTCGAAATCATCACACCCTCTTCACAAGAGACGGCTAAACTGCAAGGCGTGAAGGTCGTCTATATCGGTTTTATTTTTCTGCTGCTGACAAGTTGTTCTATCTTCGGAACCTCGACTGCGCCGCTTTCGGACAAGTGCTACACCAATCCCATCAGCGCCGACGATCCGGGCGCGGCCCAGCTCGCTATCGGCGCAGCGGACGCGGCGTATGTCCCAGGCCGCCTCATCGTCGCCTACAAAGACACCGTAGACACCCTGCCTCTCGATCCCCGGGCACTCGGCAGCCGCGCCCGCACCGTGCGGAGTCAGTACGGCCTCAAGACCCTCTCGAGCCTTGGCGGCGCGGGCGGAAGCGAACTCGTCACCCTGCCTAAAGGCAGCAGCGTCGAGACCATGGCCCGCACGCTGCGCGCGGACCCACGTGTGCGCTACGCCGAGCCCGACCGCTACCTCTACCCCCAGGCGCGTCCCAACGATCCCGACCTGGACCAGCAGTGGAACATGCTCTCCTTCGGTATGCCTCAGGCGTGGGCGCTCGAGACGGGTAAAGCGGCCATCACGGTCGCCATTTTGGACAGCGGCGTCGACCTCACCCACGAAGAGTTCGCCGGGCGGCTGGTCCCCGGCTGCGACCTCTACAATGGCGATAACGACCCCTCCCCCGGTTCTCCAGGCCAGATCAGCGGTGATCAGCGCCACGGTACCCACGTCGCAGGAATCGCGCTCGCTACAGGCAATAATGGCAAGGGCGTCGCGGGCGTCGCCTACACGGGTGTACGCCTGCTGCCCGTCAAGGTGTTCGACGATCTAGGCACCGATTCCCAGCGCACCGCGACCAGCGTGGCGGCGAAAGCTATCCGCTGGGCCGTCGGGATGAGCGTCGAAGGTATGAACCGCACCCCTTACCCGGCCCAGATCGTCAATTTGAGCCTCGGTGGTCCGGGAACATCCGAAACACTTAACGAGGCTGTGCAGGATGCACGGGACGCGGGCGCACTGGTCATTGCCGCGTCGGGCAACCGTGGCCTGAGCGACGCGATCTTTACTCCGGCCAACGCACCGGGAGCCGTAGCAGTAGGCTCCGTCGACGAAGGTCTTCAGCGCTCGAGCTTCTCCAATTACGACGGCAATGCTGGCGAGCGCTCGGTCGACATCATGGCACCCGGGGGTCTCGGGAAGAACCTCTGCAGCGGCATCTACAGCACCCTCTCCCCCGCCTTCGAAGGCGACACCATCAGCGAATACGGCTGCGAACGCGGCACTTCGATGGCAGCGCC
>JBMDWS010000261.1:0-2263 GCA_048594695.1 Truepera sp.
CAGGGGCCGAACGCGTGCAGGCTCTCATAGACGGCGCAAAGCCAGAAGGCGAAAGCCAGACGCTAGAGGAGAGCGGCATCCCCTTTACCGAAATCACCATCAAGAACGACAGCCCAGTGCAGACTATTGCCTATAGCCTCAGTGACGACCTGCTGGCGCTGTCGACCAACCCCGACGCGCTGCGCGGGGTCTTGCGCCGCTACGCCGGAGCCGACGAACCGAACTTCGTCAGTGCACAGGGCTACACGGGCACGCTGGGGACACTAGACGCTGGCAACTTCTATTCCTTTTTCGACTACGCCCGCGTCGCTGAGGTCGCGGCCCCCTACGCCCAGAATATGGGCTTCGACACCCTCGTCACCCGCCTCGAAAACGCCTTTGCAACCGCTGGCTCGGTCGGCAGCGTCGTGACGGTCACGGATGAGGGCCTCGAGGGCGACGCGTTCCAGGCCCTCGACCCCCAGGGTGGCGATGAGGCACTCTACAAGCTGCTTAGCAGCGAGGCCGCCGCCACGACAGACGTAGGCGTACCCGAGGAGGCGCTCACCTTCTCGGCCAGCGCCTTCGATCTAGCAGGCTGGTACGACTACCTCAACAGCCTCGCGCTCGCTGTCCCCGAACTCGGCGGCGACCTCGACAGTCTCGTGCTCTCGTTTACCGGCCTCAGTCTGCGCGAAAGCCTCATCTCCTGGGCAGGCAATCAGATCGTCAGTGTGACGACGGGCTTTGCTGCCCCTACCGAAGCGGGCGTCCCGAGTGAAAACATGCTGGGCGAACAGGTCATCATGCTTCAGGCCGAAAACGAAGCTGCCGCGCAGCGCGGTCTCGACAACCTCTTCACCAGCCTCAACCAGACCGTCTCGAGCCTCACGGCTCCCGATGGCAACGCCCAGAGCAGCCAGGGCACGACCGAAAGCGTCGAAGGGGCTCAGGTGACTCGTTACGACCTTTCGCCCGGCGTCAGCCTGTTCTACACCGTGAACGGCGGCTACGCCCTGATCGGGACCAGCCAGGACTCGATCGCACAGACTCTCGCAGCGCAGGGTCAGAGCACCCCGCAAGACCTCATAGGCGATCTTCCCGCCAATGCTAGCACCTATACCCGCAGCAACGACCAAGCCACCTTTCAGAGCCTCGCACAGGAGCTGAGCTCGAGCATCGAGACTGCCGCCGGTATGGGCGGCGCACAAAATCTCGATTTCGACGCCGTAGAAAAGTCGAGCAAGGCCGCACAGGACTTTCTCGCCTTTGTCGCCACGCGCCTCCAGAGCACCACGTCGTATAGCGAAACCACGGCTGACGGGATTCGCAGCCACAGCGAAAGCCAGATCAGCTGGCAGGAGTCAGGGCAACGACCCCTCAGGAGCGACCCCTAGGGGTCGCTGTTTTTTTGGGCATCCTCGAGAAGTCCCGCCCAGACACGGGAAACTTCGGCCTCGAGATCGTCCTCCCCAGCCCCGTTGTCGATCACGTAGTCGGCGCGCCGCACCTTCTCGGCGAGCGGCAGCTGCGCGGCGTCGCGGGCATGAAACTCCCCTTCCGACAGGCCGCTGCGGGCCTGCACACGTGCCAGGCGCACCGTAAACGGCGCGTCCACGACGACAGTTTTGTCCATTTCGGCCTCGAGGCCAACTTCAAAGAGCAGCGGAATATCGTGAACGATAATGGCGGGCGGCTCGGCCTGCGCCACCAACGCAACAACGCGCCGTTCACGTTCTGCCGCCACCCAGGGGTGGATGATGGCGTTGAGCCTGCGGCGAGCGTCGGGATCAGCGAAGACAACCTCGGCGAGCGTACGCCGGTCGATAACACTGCCCTGAATGATGCTGGCGCCGAATGCTTCACCCACGGCTTTCAGCACCGCCGGGTCATCCGTGGCGGCGCGAGCGAGCACGTCGGCGTCGATAAGGGCCGCGCCACGTGCCACGAAAAGCCCCGCCACCGTCGACTTGCCCGACCCGATGTTGCCAGTCAGCCCTACCTCTAGCGGCACGTGGCCTCATCCTGCACCACACTTCGGCGCAGGCAACAGCGCGGGTGGGGAAGCTGCGCCATACTCGTAGGGATGCGCTGGTTTCGCCGAAAAGCACCTGTACAGCTCGACATGCGTCAGTTTACGCCGCTGCCGAGCGCGGGCTACCTCGTCGGGGGCGCGGTGCGGGACACGCTCCTGGGGCTGCCCGTCACGGATTACGACTGGCTCGTCGCTCGACCTCAGAGCGAGGCCGAGCGGACTGCTGCAGCCCTCGCTGGACGCGCCTTC
>JBMDWS010000262.1:0-12021 GCA_048594695.1 Truepera sp.
TGCCTATTTCAACAATCTAGCCGCAAGAGGTGACCGAGAGCGTGTTCGGTCACCTCTTCTTATACGTTTCCCGTGACCGACTCCGCTTCTATGGGGGTCGTAAAAGCCTCATGAGGCTCGAGCGCGCTAGCTACAGCCTCCGCGAGCCTCGCCAGCAGTGCCTGTGCCTGCCCTAAATCAGCTTCGCTAATCCTCGCGCCGAGTGTGTTTGCCCAGACTACCTGCCGCGCCTGAATATCGCGCAGGGCGCTTATGCCCGCGTCACTCAGCGTAAAGAGGTCGGCACGCTTGTCGTGTGGGTTCGCCTGATACGCGCCCAGCCCTTCAGCGGCGAGCACGTTGGCGACACGCTGCACGCTCTGCCGGGTGAGCCCCAGAGACCGGGCGATTTGCGCGACCGTGACCGGCGCGTCCTCGGCAGCAGCCAAGACCTGCCAGCGGGCCGTGCTCTGACCGGCGGGTTTGGCGAGAGCGTCGCCCGCTTCGGACAGGAGCCCGTTCAGCCTGAAAATCTGGATGACCAGCGCACTAAAGTTGTCTCCCTCCTTGGTACGCTCCGCTGCATTGACAGTCTGCTGTCGATTTGCTACACTAGACATGACAGTATGCTGTCATAATATAAGAGAAATTGCAAGGAGGCAGGGATGAAACTCAACCACCTCAACTTGACGGTCGACGATGTTCTGGCCTCTCACGACTTTCTGGTGACGCACTTTGGCCTCGAGCCGCTGCGCGGTGCGCCCAAAACCGAAACCATGGCCTTTTTGCGCGATGACAATGGCATGGTGCTGAGCCTGATGAATATCCAGGGAGAAGAGAAGGTGACCTATCCCGGGATGTTCCATATCGGGTTCGTGCAGGAGAGTCGCCAAGAGGTCGACGCCATTAACGAGCGCCTCAAGGCAAGCGGGTTTGCGGTCAAGAGTGCCAGGGAGTTTCACGGTTCCTACACTTTCTATTTGAAGGCCCCGGGCGGCTTCACTGTCGAAGTCTTGAGTGCCTGAGAGGTTTCACGGTTCAGGAGGAAAGTCATGCCGATTCAGCCCTTTACCCTTGCCACTCCCCAGAAAACGCTCGACGATCTGCACGCCCGTCTCGCCCATACCCGCTGGCCCGATCAACCCGAGGACGCGGGCTGGAGCCTGGGGACGAACCTCGAGTACCTCAAAGACCTCACGGCGTACTGGCAAGACGGCTACGACTGGCACACACACGAAGCGGCGCTGAACGCACTGCCGCAGTTCAAGGCCAAGGTCGGCGGGCTGGACATTCACTTCGTCCACGTCCGGGGCAAAGGCCCGCACCCCACACCGCTGCTCCTGACCCACGGCTGGCCCGACTCGTTCTACCGCTTTTATAAAGTCGTCCCGCTGCTCGCCGATCCGGAGGCGCACGGGGGCCGAGCCGAGGATGCTTTCGATCTGGTCATCCCGTCTATCCCCGGCTTCGGCTTTTCGTCGCGCACGGCCCTGCCGAGCAGCACGGTCGCTGACCTCTGGGCAGAGCTTATGACCACGCTCGGCTACAACCGCTTTGCAGCAGCCGGGGGCGATATTGGGAGTGGCGTAACGCTGGCGCTCGCCCGGCAGCACCCCGAACGCCTCGTCGGGATTCACCTGACCGACGCGGGCTACCCGACCGGGCAGGAGGAGAACCTGAGCCGAGCGGAACAGGACTTTGCCCAGTACATCCAGGGCTGGTGGTTCAGTCAGGGGGCCTACGCCATGCTCCAAAGCACCAAGCCGCAGAGCGTGGCGTTCGGGCTCAACGATTCACCGGTGGGTCTCGCGGCCTGGATTCTCAGTTTTATCGACACCGGAGCCGACAATCACGATGTCGAGGGGGCGTTTGGCGGACGCGACGCGCTGTTGACCAACATCATGATCTACTGGCTGACCGAGACGGCGGCCTCATCGGCCCGAACCTACTTTGCCGAGGCGCAGGGTGCCTGGGGTTCCCCGCCGCCCGAACGCACGGACGTGCCGACAGCCTTTGCGCGCTTTCCAAGGGAGGCGCCCACCCCCCGCGACTGGGTGGCGCGGCAGGCCAACCTCGTGCGCTTTACCGACATGCCTACGGGCGGGCACTTCGCGGCGCTCGAGGAGCCCGAACTCTACGACGACGATCTGCGGGCTTTCGTCTCGAGCCTGCCCCGTTAGCTCCCCGTTATTACCTTTCCCTGGGCGGCAGATGCTCTGGCATGGACGCGGGTTCCGGGTGGTGAACGGACGCCAAGAGATAGCTTGACGCTTGCAAACCCTGTCGTGACGCCGGGCTGAACGCCTGTCCTCGCGTGCCAAAATAGCCGGGTGAACCTTGACGCTCCGCGCAAGATCGTCCACCTCGACATGGACTGCTTCTACGCAGCCGTCGAGATGCGCGACGACCCTGCCCTGCGCGGCATCCCGCTCGCGGTGGCCTGGGACGGGCCACGCGGCGTGGTGCTGACCGCCAACTACGAAGCGCGGGCTTACGGTGTGCGCTCGGCGCTGTCGACCCGCAGCGCGCTGCGTCTGTGCCCCGCGTTGCGGCTCGTCCCACCCCGGATGGAGGCGTACCGGGCGGTCTCGAGCGAGATTCATGAGGTATTTCGCCGCTACACTGACCTCGTCGAGCCCCTCTCGCTCGATGAGGCCTACCTCGACGTCACGGAGCCCAAGCAGGGTCCGCCCTCAGGAACGCGCGTCGCCGAATATCTGCGCCGCGAGATTCTGGAGCACACGGGCCTCACCGCGTCGGCGGGCGTGTCCTACAACAAGTTCCTTGCCAAGCTCGCCTCGGGCATGAACAAACCGGATGGGCTCACGGTGATCTTGCCGGAGAGGGCTGCCGATCTGCTGGGGACGTTGCCCGTCGAGGCGTTTCACGGCGTCGGTCCCGCGACGGCGCGGCGTCTGCACGCTGAAGGGGTCTACACAGGAGCCGATATGCGGGAGCAGAGTCTGGCGTGGCTGAGAGAGAATTTCGGCAGGGTGGGCGAGCACTTTTACGAGATCGTGCGCGGTGTGGACGAACGCCCGGTCGTGGCCGACCGCGCCTACAAGTCGGTGAGTACCGAGACGACTTTTGTGAGCGATGTTCGAGACGTGGCGCATCTGCGGGAGGCGCTGCCCGAGCTTGCCGCGCAGGTCGAGGTTCGGCTTCTCAAGGCAGGACTCCAGGCTAGGACGGTCGTCGTCAAGCTCAAATACGAGGATTTCCGGCTCATTACGCGCCGCCGAACGCTACCTTTCGCTGTTCGGACAGCGGAGAGTCTATGCCACGAAGCCGACGTACTGCTCTCGAGCCTGACGCTTACGGCGGGCGTTCGGCTGCTCGGAGTGGGTGCCGAGGGCCTGAGTCCCGCTGCGGAGGCCGAGCCGCAGGTCTGGCTGTTTCCCTAGGTGTCGCGCTAGCCTGGCTTTTCGGCGCAGATGAGGCCGTAGCGCAGTGCGCCGCTGCGGTAAGCCAGGATCATTCGCACGAGCGAAAGGGCAAACACGCGTTCGCTCTTGTGCGGGTCGAGCAGGTAGCGCCAGTATGCCCGCCGGGTCGCCAGGCCGCGCAGCACCCGCAGGGCGATAACCGTCCAGGTGCGCCGAACCTGCCGGGTGACGTCTTGAGTATGGCTGACCCTAAAACCGGTAGCCTCGAGCGCGGCCCGGTACTCGCTCAGGGAGCCGAGGTGGGCCAAGCGTCCCTCGCGGCAGATGGGCCCCAGCAGGTGACGCACCTCCCAGGTTTTGGGCGCTTCCGCTGCCAGCCAGGCGCAAATCACGAAGCGCCCACCCGGGCGCAGGACGCGCTCGGCCTGCGCGAAACACATGTGCAGGTCGGGAATGTGTTCGGTACTCTCGAGCGCCGTGACGACGTCGAACGCGCCGTCCGGCAGGGTGTTCGTGAGCCAGTCCTGGACGAGGTAGCGCGGCGCGGGGGCGGGTAAAGGCTGGGCGAGCGCGTAGCGCTGCTGCGCGGGTGAGAGCGTCAAGCCGGTAACCTGTGCACCATAGGTCCGGGCTAGCCAGCGTGCCGTGCCGCCGTAACCGCAGCCCACGTCGCACACGTCGGCGTTCTGCAAGGGCTGGGCGTGGCGGGCGACCTCCTCGAGGAGCGCGATGACGGCTTCCTCGGTTCGTTCATCACCACGTGCCCAGTAGCCGTGATGCAGATGTTCGCCCCAGATCTCGCGGTAGAGCGTGTCGAGTTCGTCGTAGTGCCGTTCGACGTGGCTCTGAACAGCGCCGTCCTGCCAAGGTCTTTTGGAAATGATCAAGGGCGACCTCCCGAGCCTGAACCCCAGTAGCCTGAATCATAGCCCCTCGGGGTCGCCGTAAGGAGGCCCCTTAGTCGATCTCGACGAGTTCGATGTCGAAGGTGAGCGCTTCGCCCGCGAGCGGGTGGTTGGCATCGAGCGTCACGGTGTCGCCCTCGATGGCTGTAATCGTGACGGGCACGCGCTGACCGTTTTCCTGTTGCAGCTCGAGCTGTTGCCCGAGTTCCGGGGTCACGTCCGGTGGGAACTGCTCTCTGGGCACGTTCAGCACCAGGTCGTCGCGGCGGGCACCGTACGCGTCCTCGGCCTCGAGGCGAGCGGTGCGGGTATCGCCGGGTTTCATGCCGGTCACAGTGCGGTCGAAGCCCGCGATGACCTGACCGGTGCCGAGGCGAAAGGCAAGCGGCTCGCCGCCGCGCGAGGAATCGAACTCGCTGCCGTCGTCGAGGGTACCCCGGTAGTGAACTTTGACGTTGTCGCCGGTCGTGGCGTTGCGGAGTGTGTCTGTAGATGTGTCGGACATGGCGACAGGCTACCGCACCCGGAGGCGGGGCGCTGTAGCTTCTGTTTAATCTAAATTAACAAAAAGTGCCTTAAAAACCGACGGCTTGTCCGTCCTTGCGGGCGTCCGTGGCGGCCAGGTAACCGTCTTTCAGACGGTAGATGAGTTGCGCACCCCCGAAGGCGAAGCTTTCCTTCAACCCGCTCAGCTGCAGCTGATGGCCGCGCCGCGTCAGCTCGGCGCGTACGCCCTCGTCGAAGCCATGCTCGAGCGCGACCGAAAGCCCTTCCAGCACCTGCCAGCGCGGTGCGTCCGAGGCGGCTTGCGGGTTCTGTGCGTAGTTGCGCAGCCGCACGACCATCTGTGCGTGGCCCGGCGGCTGCATAGGTCCGCCCATCACGCCGAAACTCATCAGGGGTGAATCCCCCTGCATGAGAAAGCCGGGGATGATGGTGTGAAAGGGGCGCTTGCCGGGGCCGACCTCGTTGGGATGCCCCGGTTCCAGCGTGAACCCGGCTCCCCGGTTTTGCAAGCTGATGCCCGTGCCTGGGACCACGATGCCCGAACCGAAGCCGTAGTAGTTCGACTGAATAAACGAGACCATCATACCGTTCTTATCGGCGGCTGTCAGATAGACCGTGCCGCTGCGGGGCGGGACGCCGTGACCGGGATCCTGAGCGCGGCGCATGTCGATGAGGGCGGCCCGTTCGGCGAGGTAGCCCGGTTCCAGCAGCGCCGTAACGTCGATGTCCGCCGAGGCCGGGTCGCTGATGTAGCGGTGGGCGTCGGCAAAGGCGAGTTTCATGGCCTCGAGTTGCACATGCAGGCTGTCCGCCGAGTCGGCGGGGTAGTCCTGAACGGGGTGATGCTCGAGCATCCCCAGCATCAGCAGGGCCGCCAGTCCCTGCCCGTTCGGCGGGATTTCGTGGAGCGTCACGCCCCGGTAGTCCTGCGAGATTGTTCCGACCCAGTCGGCGCGGTGCGCGCTCAGGTCGGCCTCACTGAGGAGCCCACCGCTGGCCCGGGCGTGTGCGACCATCGCTTCGGCCAGCTCGCCCCGGTAGAACGCCTCGCCCTTCGTCTCGGCGATCTTTCCCAGAGTTGCTGCCTGATCCGTAAAGCGGAACAGCTCGCCCGGGCGCGGCGCGCGTCCGCCGGGCAAAAATGCTGCACCGAACTCGGGCATGTCGGCAAATACGCGTGGGGCGCTCGCCCAGGCCCGGGCGGTAATCGGCGAGACGAGAAAGCCCTCACGGGCGTAGCGGATGGCAGGCTCGAAGAGCGCTTCGAAGGGTAAAGAGCCAAAACGCTCGGAGAGGGCGACCCAGCCTGAGACAGCGCCTGGCACCGTCACGGCGTCCCAGCCGCGCAGGGGCATCTGGCTTTGGCCTCTAAACCGTCCCGGCGTCAGGGCTGCCGGGGCTCGGCCCGAGGCGTTTAGGCCGTGCAGCCTCTGCCCGTCCCAGAGGATACAAAAGGCGTCCGAGCCGATCCCGTTCGAGGTGGGTTCGACGACGGTCAGGGCGATGGCGGTTGCCAGGGCCGCGTCTACTGCGTTGCCGCCCTGATGAAGCATCTGCAACCCGGCCTGAGCTGCCAAGGGTTGCGAGGTGGCCACGACGTTTTGTGCCAGTACGGGCATCCGCTGAGAGGGGTAGGGAAAATCGTAGCTGAACATGGGTTCCCCAAGCATAAGCCACGTGGCAGCGTGGGCAGGGTGTTAGCGGGGCGTGGCGAAGACCTGTGACCAGTAGCGGCCCGCGTGCCCGGCCCCAAATTCGCTGTAGCCGGGGTTCATCAGATTGGCACAGTGCCCGTCGCTCTCAGCCCAGGCCGTGACGACATCATTGACGGTCTTCTGGCCCTTGGCGACGTTCTCTCCAACCCGCGACCAGCTGTAGCCCGCGTTGCTCACGCGCGTCGCGACGGTGCTACCGTCCGAGCCCGTATGGGTCATCACGCCGTGCGTATTCATATCGTCGGCCTGCCAATGCGCGGCCTTCATCAGGCGAGCCTCGAGCCGCAGCGCCGGGGCCGCGCCGAACACGCCCTCGTCGCCGCAGTCGTAGCCCTCGGCGCGCAGCGCGTTGACGGCCCCAAGCATGGCAAACGCCTCGTTGCCGACGGTAAAGGGGATGGACTCGAGGCTCACGTCACCAGATTGCGTGACGAGCCGCAGCGTGAGGCTGTGTGGGCCGTCACTCAGGGTGAGAGTATCGAGGGCCAGGGTCATGGGGAAGACGGTCGACGAGAGGACGGGATCGCCCGTGGCGGCTGTGTCGTCGAGGTAGAGACTTGCTTCGCGGACGTCCTCGATCTGAGCTGTGATGGACACCGCGCCGTAGAGTACCGCGTCCTCGAGGGGTGTCTGCGCGCCCGCACCGGGCAATTCGACGGTGACCGGCACACCGTCTCGGGGCAGCGCGGCAGCGAGGGTACTGCAGGCGCTGAGACCCACGCCAAGCAGCGCAGCGAGCAGTGCGAAGAGCAGACTTTTCGTGCAGGGTGGCATCGTCGCCCAGGCTTTCCGGGGTGCCGGGCACCCGCATCGAGAACTTTTCCCAGTGTATGGGCAGGGTGCGCGTTGTAAAACGCAAAACCTCACTTGCCGTCGGGCAGACCTAGGGATGGGGAGGCCGCTTCGGGTTCATGACCGTGGCCCGCTGCGCGTGTCGCCCGACGAGTGCGAGCCCAAGCGCACCGTAGAGTGTGGCGAGGCCAAGAAGCGACCCTGCGTAGAAGCCGGAACCACCGATCAGCCAGACGAAGAGGGCAAACCAGAAGGGCGACGCGAGCAGGACGCCCTCGAGCAGTGTGGCACTCAGTGCCCGACCACGCGCTTCGGTGGGGCTGCTGTAGCGGCTCAGCAGGAGCGCCACGGGTAAGAGGAGCAGTCCCAAAATCAGAAGGACCTGCGCGGTCAGCACAGTCTCGGCAGGCTCGGGCTGAAAAAAGAGCAGCAGGACGAGCCAGGAGAGCAGCGCGAGCGCGGCCTGACCACCGAACGCCAGTAAAAAAAGCGTGCGCAGGGCCGCCGCCGCTTGAACCCGTGTCGGGGCAGGGTGAGCCAAAAAGGTGCGGAGCGCGTGCAGCACTCTGGGACTATAGCTCGAGGCGACCGCGAGGCCCTTTGGACCGGAGGGCGCGTTCTATAGACTTGCAAGATGAACGATCCACGCTACCCCATCGGGCCTTTCAGGGCAGAACAGGAGTACAGTGCCGACGAGCGCGACCGGCTTATCCGCGCGCTCGAGGAGGCCCCGCAGCGGCTCCGCGACGCGCTCGACGGTCTCCCGGTCGAGGCGCTGGACACGCCTTACCGCGAGGGCGGCTGGACGGTGCAGCAGGTCGTTCATCATGTGCCGGACAGTCACCTAAACGCCTACATTCGCTGCAAATGGGCGCTCACCGAAGATGTACCCGTGATCAAAGCCTATTTTGAAGCGCGCTGGGCAGAGCTTCCTGATACCCGTGACGCGCCGCTCGAGGTTTCACTCGCGCTTCTGGACGCCCTTCACGCCCTCTGGATTGCTCTTCCGGGCGCTAACGCCGGACGACTACGTCCGCACCTTCATGCATCCCGAACATGGCCCGCAGACGCTCGAGCAGACGCTCGCCTCTTACGCCTGGCACGGTGCGCACCACACCGCACACATCCTGAGCCTGCGCCGCCGCCGGAGCCGGTAAGCAAGACCTAAACGAGAGCCCTGACGCGAAACGTATGCGCCAGGGCAAAAAGGGTTACGGTTCGGCTCTAGTGGTCGTCAGGCTGCTCTTCGACGGTGTTCGTGACAATAGCGTTGGCCGTAAGGAGTAAGACCCCCGCGACGATGCTGATGCCGATCATCACCAGAATGCTGTTGCGCGCGATGTCCAGAAAAGTTTCCATGGCCTTATCTTACCGCGTCTGCGCGAGCGTATAGTGAGCCCATGCCTGTCTTGCGTTCGGTTTGCCCGCTCGACTGCCCCGACGCCTGCTCGCTGCATATTACCGTCGAAGGGGGCGTGATGACGCGGCTTGGGGGCGATCCGTCCCACCCGGTCACGCAAGGCTTCGCCTGCGTCAAGACGCGCCACTACCCGGCGCGGCAAAACCACCCGGAGCGGCTGCGCGTCCCGCTGCGGCGGGTCGGGGCCAAAGGGGAGGGCCGCTTCGAGGCGGTCTCTTGGGACGAGGCGCTGGATGACGTCGCGGCGCGGCTGCGGGGTGTCATCACGGAGCACGGGGCCGAGGCGATCTTGCCCTACTGCTATGCCGGGACGATGGGCAAAGTCGAGGGAGAGCAGCCGCTGGCATTTTTTCGGGCGTTGGGAGCGGCGGAGCTCGAGCAGACCATCTGCGCCAGCACCGGCGGTGCTGGCTGGGAAGCAAACTACGGCCCTGCCAAGGCCGCGCCTGACCTCGAGGACGTCGCCCACGCCCGCTTTATCATCCTGTGGGGCATCAACAGCCTGCGCAGCCACTCACACCTGACACCTGCCCTCAAGCGGGCGCGCGCTGCCGGGGCGCACATCCTGCATATCGACCCCTACCGCAACGAAACGAGCCGTTTTGCCGACGAGCACTGGCAACTCACGCCGGGTACCGACGCGGCGCTGGCGCTGGCGCTCGGCGGTGTGATCCTGGACGAGAGGTTGACCGACAGTATCTATCTGGAGCGCTACGCGAACGATCTGACGGATTACCGCGCTGCCTGTGCCGCGTGGTCGCCGGAGCGGGCTGCCGCTTTTTGTGGCTTGGAGGGTGTCGGGGCAGCGCGTTTGCGGGAGGTCGCCAGAGCCTTTGCGGGGGCGCGCTCGGGCCTCATCAAGGTGGGTTACGGCATGACCCGCAACGAAGGCGGCGGCAACGCCATGCGCGCCGTGACGCTGCTCCCGGCGCTGACGGGCGCGTGGCAGCATCGGGGTGGGGGTGCGTCGCTCTCGACGAGCGGGTCGTTCGGCCTCAATACCTCGAGGCACTCGGGTGCACACCTCATCAAGCGGGATGTACGGCGCGTCAACATGAACCGCCTTGCCTCGGCCCTGGAGGACCGCGAGCAACCGCTCGGGGCGCTCGTCGTCTTCAACTCGAACCCGGCGGCGGTCGCGCCGGACTCGAGCCGCGTGCGGGCTGGTCTCGCCCGCGAGGACCTCTTTACCGTGGTCCTGGAACACTTCCAGACCGATACTGCCGACTACGCCGACTACCTGCTACCTGCGACGACGTTCCTGGAACATCCCGACCTCTACACCTCGTACGGGCATCACTACCTGCAGTGGGCCGAGCCCGTCGTCGCGCCGTTAGGCGAGTGCCGCCCGAATACCTGGGTTTTTCGTCAACTCGCCTCTCGCTTGGGCCTCACCGAGGAGGTTATTTTTCGGGACGCCGAGGCCGTTGCCCGGGAACTTCTGGCGAGCGGTCACCCGCACCTCTCGGGTATCACCTTCGAGCGACTCCGGGCCGAGCGGAGCGTTCGGCTCAACCTGCCCGACCCTTACCGACCCTACGCGACAGGCAGCCACTACCCGGACGGAAAGATCCGCTTCTCGCCCGCCCCCCGGCAGCTTACGTTCGAGGAAGGGCCGACGGACATCTACCCTTTCCGGCTCATCTCGCCGCCAGGCTCGCACCTCCTCAACACCTCGATGGGCAATATTCCGGCCTTGCTGAAGGCTGCAGGCGGTGAACCGCAGGTTGTGATTCATCCGAGCGATGCGGCGCGGCTGGGGGTGTCCGACGGCGAGCGGAGTCTCGTTCGTAGTGCACACGGGGCGATTGTACGAAAGACGCGCGTTTCCGAGGACGCGCGCGAGGGCGTGGTGGTGGCGCTCGGGCAGTGGTGGCCCAAGCTTGCGCCGGACCGCCGGAGCCTCAACGATCTGACGGGTGAGCGCCTGACCGATCTGGGCGGGGGGAGCACGTTCGGAAACGTGATGGTCAGCCTCGAGCCCCTGCCCCCTGAGGACAGGCCGCACGGATCACCCGAGGCGCGAGCCGCCGCCCCGGTGATGTGACCCGGGTCCCAGGATCCCTGCGCGGCAATGTAAGCTTTTCGCTTGCTTGCACACAGCAACTTTTGGATGATAAGCGACATGGCTGACCCTTTGATCGCTCCTGAAACGCAGCGCCTGGCCGAAGACAACAACGTCGATTGGCGCAGCCTTGCTGGGACCGGTGAGGGCGGCGAGGTGCTCGAGCGCGACGTGCTAGACCATCTGACCCAGGTAATGATGGGCGGGGCGGCAACCGACCCGACGCCCGAACCCTTGCCTGAGGGCCTTAGTGCGTGGCCCGAAGAGGTTACCCGTCGGGGTCGCGCCGATGACCTCTTCGCCGCTTCGTTCGGCACGCCCAAACCCGACCCGACGCCCGAGCCGAGCCCTTGGCGCATGGACGCACCTGCCGCGTCGCCCGAAACCGAAGCGGAGCCGGGCGGGTTCGTCTTTGAAGGCAATCCACCCGCCCCGAGCGTTCAGAGCCCCGGGGCGAGACCGTTTAGTGGCTGGGCGATGCCTGACAGGGACGCCGCCGAGGCGCCGCCGAACGAGGCTGCCGAAACGACCGTGTGGGGAGAGGCACCCACTCCGGCCCAGCCTGGCAGCGCCGCCCCTGTGTCCGAGCCTGACCTCGAGTCCGACTTGGAGCCCGCCCCCGAGCCTGTCCTAGAGGCTGCCGTTCCCGAATCTGCTTCTGAAGCTGTCCTTGAATCTGCCTCTGTGTCCGAGCCCGACGGGGAAAGTCTGATCCAGGTGGCGTACGCCGAGGCGCTAGAAGAGATTCAGACGCTGCGGGCGCGCCTCGCCATGCTCGAGGAGGAGCGGCTGCGGCATGTCGGCGAGCTGCACCAGCTCTCGCGTATGCAAGAGACCATCGCCCTGCAAAAAAACGAGGGGGCCAAACTCGGCGTAGCCCAGAGCGAGATCGAGCGGCTCAAGACGGAACTTGCTGCGGTCCGGGAAGAGGCGAAGCGTACCGCTGCGCTCGCCATTAAAAACCGCGACCTCGAGGATCGTCTGACGCGGGCACGCACCTTCCGACAAAACGCCAAGGCCGAATACGAGAAACTTCTGGCAGACCACATGATGCTCGAGCATGAGTCCGCGAATCTCAAAAAGCGCCGGGGCTTCAAGCTCTGGGGCAAGTAAGATCCGGGCGAGGGTTAGGCGCTCGGTCTAACCGAGAAACAGGGGCAGCGTACTACGGGCTGCCCCTGATATTTAGGTAAGCTCCTATGGGTACAGCGGACAAACACGCTGCCCTTGCTGCTTCTAACTAGGCGGGCGT
>JBMDWS010000263.1:0-19736 GCA_048594695.1 Truepera sp.
GGGAGGCCGCCCTTGGCGACGTAATCGAAACGTGCCTCGGCCCCTTGAAGCGGCGCGTCACCGTGGTAGGTGCGAACGAGTTCGCGGGCCAGCACTCTATGCGCTTCCTTGATGTCGGTTTCCGTCAGGCGCTTGGCTTCATCTAGCGGCAGCCCCGTACCCAGCTCGAAGTACCGGTACACGAGTTCGTCCGGCACCTGCATGGCCTTCTTGAACATCACCTCGGGCGCTTCGGACACACCGATGTAGTTGCCTAAAGACTTGGACATTTTGTTGACGCCGTCGAGGCCTTCCAGAAGCGGCATGGTCAGCGCGATCTGCGGCACCTGCCCGTAAGAGCGCTGCACGTCGCGGCCCACGAGCAGGTTGAAGAGCTGATCGGTCCCTCCGAGTTCGATGTCGGCGCGGATCGCTACCGAGTCGTAGGCCTGCGCCAGCGGGTAGAGAAACTCGTGGACACTGATCGGTACACCCGCGCTGTAGCGCTTGGTAAAGTCGTCGCGCTCGAGCATCCGCGCGACCGTGTACGACGACGCCAGCCGGATGAGTTCGGCAAAGCCCAGAGGCTCCAGCCACTCCGAGTTGTAGCGCAGCTCGAGCTTTTCGGGATCGTTATCGAGGATCTTGCTGGCCTGCTCGACATAGGTCTGGGCGTTTTTGCGGGTTTCCTCCAGCGTCAGGACCGGGCGCGTCTTGCTCTTGCCCGAAGGGTCGCCGATCATCGCGGTAAAGTCGCCGATAATCAGCACCACTTTGTGCCCAGCATCCTGAAAGTCGCGCATCTTGCGCAGCACCACCGCGTGACCGATGTGCAGGTCCGAGGACGACGGGTCCACGCCGAGTTTGACCCGCAGTTGCCGATTTTCGGTGCTGGCGAGGGCGAGCTTCTCCTCTAGACTGCCTTCAGGCACGATGTGTTCCGCGCCGCGTGTAAGCGCCGCGAGTGAGGGATTGGGTTCGGTCATAACATCCTTTCAAGTATGCGGCCCCAAAAGGGCGACATAAAAAAAGCGAGCGGTCGGCTCGCTGCGTTGGGGCAAATGGGCGCTAAACAGGGCCTTCTGGCGCAGCAAGGGGCGTTACCGAGTGGGAATAGCCGTAGCCATCGTCCATGGCATCACCTCCTGAGCACACGCATATCATGGGAGAAAGTCTAACAAACTTTTGCGTGGGCGGGTCCAGAGCACGAAAGCCACCCGTCGCAGTTCAGGGCAGCGCACCGTTTGAGTAGCCCGCGCAACTTTGCCCATAAACTACATCTCCGGCGAAGCGACCTGTTAAAGTCACCCTTATGGAGACTTACGAACGATGCAACTAGGCATGATCGGGCTCGGGAAAATGGGCGGCGACATGACCCGCCGCTTGATGAAAGATGGTCACGAGGTCGTCGTCTTCGACCTCTCGAAAGAGGCGGTCGCGGGTCTCGTGGGTGAGGGTGCGGCAGGCGCAGACAGCCTCGAGGACGCGATCGGTCAGTTGAGCTCACCCCGTGTCCTGTGGCTGATGCTGCCCGCGGGTGACGTAACGAGCAAAACGGTTACAGCGGCCCTGGCGCACCTGAAGCCGGGCGACATCCTGGTCGACGGAGCCAACTCGAACTGGGAAGATTCGCGCAAGCGTGCCGAAGAGGCCGAAGCGGAGGGTGTTCACTACGTCGATTGCGGCGTCTCCGGGGGCATCTGGGGGCTGCGCGAAGGCTACAACCTGATGGTCGGTGCCTCGGACGAGGCGTTCGGGGTGCTCGAGCCCGCCCTCGAGACCCTCGCGCAAACGGGTGGCTACGCCCACGTCGGGCCTTCGGGCAGCGGACACTTCGTTAAGATGATCCATAACGGCATCGAGTACGCCATCATGCAGAGCTACGGCGAAGGCTTCGAGGCGATGGAAAACTACCCGCACGCCGACCTGAACCTCGCGCAGATCTCCGACCTGTGGCTGCACGGCTCGGTCGTGCGCTCGTGGCTGCTGGAACTGGCGGCCTCCGCGCTCAAAAAAGACGTGAACCTAAACGACGTCAAGGCCTACGTCGACGACTCGGGCATGGGCCGCTGGACGGTGCAGTACGGCGTCAATCACGGCGTACCGATGGCAGCGATTTCCGCTGCACTCTTCGCCCGCTTCGCCTCGCGCCAAACCGACTCGTTCGCGGCCAAACTCGCCGCCGCCCTGCGTAACGAGTTCGGGGGTCACGCGATTCATAAAGCCGACGAGCTACCAGAGACGCTTGGTCTTCCCGACAGCGACGTCAAGCGGGATCACTGAGATGCCGGGTCCCTGTACCTTCGTCATTTTCGGCATTACCGGTGACCTGGCGGCGCGCAAGCTCATGCCCGCGATCCTCGAGCTGCATAAAAGCGGCACCTTGCACCCGGATACCAAGCTCGTCGGCTACTCGCGCCGCGACTGGGACGATGCCAAACTGCAAGACGAGGTCAAAAAAGCGCTCGAGCGCTTCGCGTCCAAGTCCTTCGACGCCGCAAGCTGGGAGACACTCGCCCCGCGCTTTTCGTTCGTATCGGGCGGCTACGACGACACGGCTGGCTTTAAAAGCCTCGCCAAGCACCTGAGTGCCCTCAAGCTGCCCAACCGCATCTTCTACACCTCGACGCCGCCCAGCACCTACGGTTCGATCGCCACGAACCTGGGCACGGTCGGTCTCAATAAAAGCGACGGCTGGACCCGGCTGGTTATCGAAAAACCTTTCGGCACCGACTTGGAGAGCGCTCAGGAACTCAACCGCACGGTGCTAGAGCATTTCGACGAGTCGCAGGTCTACCGCATCGATCACTACCTCGCCAAAGAGACCGCCCAGAATATCGCGGCGCTGCGGTTTGCCAACTCGATCTTCGAGCCCACCTGGAATTCGCAGTATGTGGACCACGTTCAGGTCACGATGGCTGAACCCATGGGCGTCGAAGGACGCGGCGGCTTTTACGACGAGACCGGCGTCGTGCGCGACGTGATCCAGAACCACCTGCTACAGCTCGTAGCGCTGACCGCGACCGAACCCCCCAGCCGCTACGACGCCAAAAGCGTCCGCGACGAGAAAGTCAAGGTGCTTCAGGCCACTTCGGTCGTCGATCCGGCGAGTGCCGTCATCGCCCAGTACGACGGTTACCGCAAGGAGGAGGGCATTCCGCACAGCTCTCGCCAGGGCACTTACGCTGCGATGGAACTGCGCATCTCCAACTGGCGCTGGGCCGGGGTGCCGTTTTTTATCCGGAGCGGCAAGGCGCTCCGCGCCAAGTCGAGCGAGATCGTACTGGTTTTCAAAAGCCCGCCCCATGTCCCTTTCGAACTGCGCGGACCGGTCAAGCCCGACCGTATCATCCTGCGGCTTCAGCCCAACGAGGGCATCAGCCTGAGGTTCCTGGCCAAAAAACCGGGGCAGGGCGTGAGCCTGAGCCGCGCCAGTATGGACTTCTACTATTCTGAAGAGTTCGATACCAATGGGCGCGACGCATATGAGACCCTGCTCGAGGACGCGATGGAAGGCGACGCGACGCTCTTCATGCGCGCCGACGAGGTCGAGGCGCAGTGGGCCATCGTCGATTCGGTCATCAAAGCCTGGGAAGGTGCCGTCGACGCACCCGCGATCTACGAAAAGGGCTCGTGGGGTCCAGAAGAGGCCGACGCCCTGATGGCTAAGAGCGGACGTGTCTGGCACGTTCCGGAAATCGAATAGGAGGCTGGGCGTGAAAGATGGGGACGCTGAGCAAAACCGTACGGAAAGCAAACCTGAAGCGCACCACGACGGTCAGGGCACGGACGAAACACCAGACCGCACCCAGCCCGAGCTGACCGAACAAAACCTGCTCACCGAAAAGCGCAGTGAGACCGATGATCCCAAGGAGCGCGAGGCGCTCGAGGGGGAATTGGAGTCCATGCAGGAGGAGATTCAGGAAGCCAACGAGAACTGACCCCAGCTGGTCGAGCGTTCAGGCCGCAACGCGAGAGGCGGTCTGGACGTTTTCGTGGCTCCCTCGACCTTCATGCGCTACCTCATCCTGAGCGATATCCATGCCAACGACCAGGCGCTCGAGGCCATCCTGGCCCACGCGGCAGCGCACGGTTGGGACGCGGTCGTGTCTTTAGGGGACACCCTCGGTTACGGCACCGAAGCCGAAACGACGCTCGAGCGCCTGCGGGCGCTTCGGCCCTACGTCGCGCTGCGGGGCAATCACGAAGCCGCCTTACTCAAGGTCTTGGCCGGTGAAGGCGAGGGTCGAATCCCCTCCAATTACGTGCAGACCCTCGAGCAGGGCGGTCGGCTCTCGGCAGCCAACCTCGAGTTCGTCAAGGCGATGGTTCCCTCACACTTGGACTTTGCCTGGGGCGCGGTGCACGGTGCCCTGCGTAAGCCCTGGGAATACCTCATCAGCGTCCCGGTCGCACGCGCCAACGAGCCCCTCATGGTGCGCCCCCTCTACTTCGTCGGTCATACCCACATCCCGACGATCTTTACACGTGACACGCCCGAGTCGCGCTGGTACAGCGTGGGCTGCCGCTCAGCGCACCTCTCGTTCACACTGAAACCGGGTGCCAACACGTTCGTCAATCCCGGCTCGGTAGGGCAACCCAGGGACGGCCTCGGCGCTTCCTACGCCCTCTATGAGGACACGACCCAGCACATCGACATGTTCCGTCTCACACTCTAAACGGTCCTGCACACGCCAGCACCCCGCGCGCACACCAACACTCCGACGCACAAACCAAACTAGGCACTCTGAAACCTTGCTAACTTAGGGATGTGTAAAAAATCCTAAGCGGCTTTTTCCTGCCGGGCTATATTTCACATGTTGAGTAGCGGTTTTTATCGTCACCAAAGTGAATATGTCGCCGTCACAGCCCAACCCTGTGCCGGGCAAGAGCAGGAGCGTCAGACCGTGCAGACCGAACCAACCGTCGTAATTTCCTTTGCCGACCTCCTCGGATTCATCCGTCGCGGGTTTCTCTGGGCGCTCCTGACAGCGCTCCTCGCGGCTACTCTGGCTTACGTTGTCAGTACCCGGCTCGAGCCCCGCTACCGCGCCGAATCCGTCCTGGTCGCCGCCCAGGCCAATACGAGTAGCAGCGATCTGGGCGTGACACAGGTGAGCGCCCCCATCCTCGACGTTGCCGCTTACCGGGAAGCCGCACTCTCCGACACAGTTCTAGGCAGCGCTCTCAGATCGCTGGGGCAAACCCCGACCCCTGCTGCCCTGACCGACCTGCGCAGCGAACTCAAGGTCCGCACCGAAGAAACGCGCACCTCGGGCCTCATCTATCTCGAAGTCGGCGACACCTCTGCAGAACGCGCAGCGCGGCGCACCAACGCCCTGACGCGCGCCCTAGTGAGATGGGATACCGTGCGGGCACGGCAAAACCTCGACGGCATCGTCGCCAGCCTCGAGAATCAGGTCGCCGCGCTATCTCTGCCCACCTCCCGGGCGCAGCTGCCGGGGCGCAGCCAGCTCCGCGCTGAGCGCCAGGAACAGCTGCTCTATAGCCGCGCCCTGCGCGACTCCACCAAGGGCATGCTGAGCACCCTGCAGTTTGCTGCCGTCCCGGTCGAACCCATCTTTCCGCGCCCCTTTCTGAGCGCCGCCCTGGCCTCGATTCTGGGGGGCCTTCTTGTCTACGGCTACCGCTTTATGCGCGAAGCCCTGGACACCCGCCTGCGCCACAGCGATGACCTCGCGACAACGAGCGGCTTGCAGGTTCTCGCGGAATTCCCCAGGCTGCCCGGCGGCACGCGCCGCTTGCCGCGCGAAGCCGCGTCTTATTTGCGCACCAACCTTCTTTTTGCCACCACCGAGGCGCACCCCAAAGTAATTCTCGTAACAAGCTCGCAGAGCGGCGAGGGCAAGTCGAGCATCTCTCTCAGCCTCGCCGAAAGCCTGGCCCGCGACGGCTACAAGACACTTCTTATAGACGCCGACCTGCGCAAACCCGTGATTGCCAAGGAGTACGGCCTGAACCGCGTGCACGATTCGCTGCGGATGTACCTCGAGAGTCCCCATACTCCCTTCAGCCCCACTAAAGTACCCCTGAGCAACAAGATCTCCCTCGACGTGATTCCGACCTTCGACGCAGTGCCCTCCCCCACCGAACTGCTCAGCCGCTCGTTTCGTGAGTGCTTGGAGGGGTGGCGGCAGGAATACGACGCCATCGTGATCGACTCCGCGCCCCTTTTGCCGGTAGCCGACACACTGGTCATCGCGCCTCTTTGCACCGGCACGGTCTTTGCCTCGAGCCTCGAGCAGACCGACCGGCGGCAGGTCCGCGCGGCGGTCTCGCTCCTCCAGCGCGTGGGCGTGAGGGTGCTGGGTGTGGTCGCCACGCAGGTGCGGAAGACCGGGAAGTACGGCAGCGGGTATGGTTACGGGTACGGCTACGGAGAAGAGGTATCTGAGCTTTCGGAAACAGCTCGGATGAAAGCCTAAGGGGGAGAATGTCGGACTTCGGTACATACTCCCGTCACTGCGCTCCAAACGCCACTCTTAAAGACTGCAGGCTCCACGAAGCGAACCATCGCCAAATGAGGTCATAAAAACAATGAATGGCTTCTTGGACAAATCATCCGGGCATGGCAAAACCATGCAGCGCCGACCAGACATCAGATTTTTGCCTCTGACACATCGGAACTCACTATGCTGCTGAAACATAGTCTTTACTACGCTTTAGCGCGAGGTCTCCCGGGGCTTATAGGCTTTTTTGGCATAGCCCTCTTTACGCGCGTGCTGACGCCAGACCAATACGGTCAATATGCCCTCGTTCTGGCCTATTCTGGACTAGCATACACAGTGCTATTTAGTTGGCTACCGCTCGGTTTGCTGAGGTTTTTACCAGCAAACCGAGATCCAGCCCAAAAAGAGTCCTTGCTGTCGGCGATTTTTAGACTCTTTTGGAGCCTGAGTCTAGCCGTTCTTATAGTCACGGCGGGTCTTTATCTCGCAGCACCTCTTTTTTCAGACCAGCCTCAAGTGGTTCGCGCATTCTGCTTTCTCGGAGCCGTGCTCCTCTGGGCGCGAGGCTGGTTCGAGATAAACCTCGAGTTACGCCGCTCAGCTCTATCTCCCAAACTTTACGGAGCCTTGAGCACGTTAAAAGTCATACTCACTATACTGATCGGCGGTCTGCTCGCATACCTCGGGCTTGGCGCGATAGGACTTCTCATCGGCAGTGCTGCTGCTTTTTTGCTCCCTGCTTTGGCAGTAAGCCAAGGCTATCAGTACCGATTCAGACTAGAGGCTGCAGAACGAAAATACCTGAGTCAGCTTGCTTTGTACGGCATTCCGCTTACGGCAACTTTCGCCCTGGAATTCGTGATTAGTAGTTCAGACCGCCTGCTGCTTGCGTGGTTCGTGGACATCAAAGCGGCGGGGCTCTACGTAGTGGGATATGACCTAGCCAAACAGTGCTTGACCCTCTTGCTGATGATCGTCAATCTTGCAGCTTACCCACTAGCCATCCATGCGTTCGAGACAGGTGGTGCACAGGCGGTCAAGCATCAGCTGTCACAGAACTTTGTGCTGCTGCTTACTGTCGGCCTTCCGGCAACTGCAGGATTCGCCCTGCTCGCACACAACATAGCAGATGTCCTGGTTGGCAAAGCGTTTGGTCAAGCGGCGGCAGCGCTTATGCCTTGGATAGCCATCGCGACGCTCTTCGCCGGGTTCAAAGCCTACTACGTCGATCTTAGCTTTCAGTTGACGAAAAAAACGCGCTTACAAGTTCTTATTGCGTTCGTCGCCGCTGCGGTAAATTTACTGCTCAACCTTTGGCTCATTCCCCGTTACGGCCTCCTGGGGGCAGCCTACTCGACCCTGATCGCGTACGCCCTAGTCCTGGGGGGCGGCTGGTGGCTAGCTCAGCGAGCGCTCGCCTTACCTTTACCCCTCCGGGAATCCTCCAAGATTATCTGTGCTACGGCAATCATGGTCCTGGCGCTACTTCCCACACGCCACCTGAGCGGAGGGATAGCCTTAACGGGACAGGTAGGCAGTGGTGCACTCGTCTATCTGGCCGCTATCATTCTGCTCAACGTATCGGGAAGCCAGCAGATGGCCTCAAACTTTTTTCAAAAACTTGGCGCTGCGACTCGAGCCCGACGTATTAAGCTCGCCGAAGCCTACAAAAGAAGAGTGCCGCGATGAGAGAAGTCTGTATGTATACGCCGAGTGCTCGAGGGGGACACGCGCTCTACAGCAAGGAGCTTCTGACATCGTTGGCGTTGGAAACCTTGTTAAAGCCCACGCTCATAACCAGCCGGGACACTGAAGCGGAATTCTCGGACGTGCCTTATGAGGTTGTCAAACTACTGCCTGAATTAGAGGAAAAATCGACCTTCAGACATAGGTCAGCTTGGCTGATCGAACGAACGCGGCATTACTGGCAACGCGAGACCCGCTTTCTCGAATGGCTCAGAGGACAGCCTGATATTGACGTCGTTCATTTCCAAGAATTCACCCCCTGGTTGGCTCCGCACTTCTTTACGAAGTTCCGGCATCTTGGGAAAAAACTTGTTTACACAGTTCATAACGTCCGTCCTCACTCAAAGCGTGTGCTGACATGGTTCTACCGCAAAGCCTGGCTACACTGCGACGCCCTGATTGTCCACAGCGACAGCCTGAAGCAAGACCTCAGCCAGCTTCTCGGAGCGCGCCACCCACCCATCTTCGTCATTCCTCATGGCGTCTGGTCGTCCACTATAGAAACCGACATGCCCAACTTCAGCAGGCGCTTGTCTCAGCGCAATCTGCTCTTTTTCGGAGTTATTCGCGAGAACAAAGGGCTTCATCATCTTTTAGACGCGATGCTCGAGCTGAACGGTTTCAAATTGACCATAGCGGGTTCAGCGAAAGACCACAGGTCGTACTTCGAACGCGAGATCTTGCCCCGCATTGACACCCTGCGGGCCAAGGGTATCAGCATAGACCTGCAAGAAGGTTTTGTGCCGGATAGCGAGCTGGCGAGTCTGTTTCTAAACAGTAGTGCTCTGATCTTGCCTTATGAAAACTTCAGTGCGCAAAGTGGCGTTTTATACCTTGCCCTCGCCCATGAGCTGCCCGTTATTGCAAGCCGCGCTGGAGCACTTGGTGAAACCGTCGAGGCGCTCGAGTGCGGCCTTGTGCTCGGAAACTGTGTTCCCAAAGCGATAGTGAACGCGGTCCAAGATTTACATGAAGGCGAGGGCTTAGCAACGCTTGAAGCAAATCTGAAACGAGCCAGGCAAGACTTTTCGTGGAGCCGCGCTGCCAAGCTCACAGCGGCCACCTATCAGCACGTTTCCGGAAATTCACCTTGGGCGGGTCAGGGTGTATAGGCTCTGGGAGATCAGGTCTAGAGCCTACGTGACCGACAAACAGAAACCCACAGTAGAACCCTGGCAGCAAGCATTTATGTCCTTGAGCGCTTTCGTTTTCGGCCTAGCGTGTTTACTGCCTTTTCCCGCCTTCCCCATTGGCCGCTCGACGGGCCTTCAGAGCGGCAGCATACTAGCAATCTTTTTTATCGCCACTCTATCTGCAAGCCTTGTCAAGAGAAATATCAGAGGGTGGCTGCTTTTGCTTGTCCCGCTCGTCATCTCGAGCTTCTCGAGTTCATTCCTCGGCAGCAGTCTTGTCTCAACGACCAACAGCTTGACCGTAACCTTGGCTTGGGGACTATTTACACTTCCGCTAGCAGTAACAGGGACCTTCCTTCTAAGCAATACCCGCGCGCTTCTCTTCGGCTCGGCTTGCGGCATTTTCTTACATTGTGGGTTAGGTCTTTATCAACTGTATAGTTTTAAGCAAGGCATCTTTCCCTTTGTTGAGCTTTACCAAAACCCTTCCTTTACCGCTTTCGACGAGACGTTTGCTCAGACCGTCGCGCTATACATCCAGCGTCCTTTCGGACTTTTCCCCGAACCTTCGGCGATGGCCGCCTCAATCGGTCCATGGCTGCTCCTCTTCCTCGTTTACGCATTAAGGCTTTTACCCGACCCACCTCGTGCGCGCTTGGGAAAGGGGATGCGTATGTGCTTGATCGGCGCTTTCCTGGCAGGCATGTGGCTCATCTACGCTTCAGCATCAGGCGCAGCGCTGATCCTTTCTCCCGCCTTACTGACTTTGTTCTGCGTATTTCTGTTGAAGCGCTCACGTTCGGCTGCAAGCGCCTTTTTTGGTCTGCTCGGCTCGGGATTCTTTGCGATGGTCATTATGGGTACGGCCTATTTGGCCCTCGCAGATAGAGTTACAGCCAATTTCGCGACAGATTCTTCATGGTCGCTGCGGTTTCGTTCCATCGTAGGCGGTTTCAACCTCCTTACAGAACGCGGTTGGCTCACATGGCTGACTGGTCTGGGCTCAGGGCAAAGCGCTCATTTTATGCAAAGTAATCTGGGCCTTGACGCGGTGTGGAGTGTTGTCTTTAGCTATGCCGTTGAAAACGGCGCTCTGGGCTCTTTAGTTTGGGTTTCGCTCTCACTTTTTGTCGCTGCTGCTGTCTGGAAATCGTCGGCTCGCACCGTGGGCTTCGTTTTGTTGACCGTCTGGTTGCTCGGTTTTACCCTAGTGACGAGCTACTTTAGCCTACTATCGGCCTGGTCGTTTTTTGGCCTGCTCCTAAACTGGGATCACCTGATCGCACCCAAGGGCACCATCCCTTTCAAACATCATGATTGACCGTCGAACCGTCAAACCGTCAGTTACATTCCTAATCACTTCCCTGAACTACGGTGGTGCCGAAAATCAAGTCGCTCAGCTAGCCCAGAGGTTAAAAAGGCGCGGTTGGAAGCCAAGCGTTATCTCGATCATTCCTCCTGTGGCGTTCGTAGATCAATTAAATAAGGAAGCCATCCCTGTAGCATCGCTCGAAATGACGAGCAAGTCTAAAGCCCTTTTCGCTGCAAAAAGGCTACTGGATTTATTAGCCCAATTCGAGCCACAGCTTCTCCATACACACCTCTTTCATGCCAACCTTGCAGGTCGGCTCACGCGTCCCTTTCATAACCTGCCGCTTGTCTCTACGATTCATAACAGCAATGAGGGCGGCAGACACCGCAAACTAGCCTACCGACTGACCGACGCTCTAAGCATAACGACGACAGTCATAAGTCAGCGTGCTGCCGAGCTTCATCTGCGTCAGGGGGTCGTCTCGAGCAAACGCTCACGTATCCTTCCCAACGGGGTAGATATTCAGGCCTTTGCGCCACTGGCCGAAACAAGGCGAAGAATGCGCCAAAAGCTCGGGCTAGGTCCCGAAACCTCGGTACTACTGACTGTCGGAAGGCTTGTCGAGGTCAAGGACTATCCAAATCTGTTTCGAGCCCTTCAGCACGTCATCGAGCAGCACCCTGAACTCGTACTCCTGCTTGTCGGATCAGGAGCACTTGAAACCGAACTACGTCAGCTCGCGACACATCTAGGCGTGGCAGATCATATTCGCTTTCTAGGGGACCGAGATGATGTCCCAGACCTGATGAACGCGGCCGATCTCTACGTCATGGCGTCAGCTTGGGAAGGATTGCCTATGGTGTTACTTGAGGCATCTGCTTGTGAGCTACCGATTGTCGCAACTGATGTGGGGGGTACGGGCGAGATCGTCGTCGATGGCAGGACGGGATACCTCGTTCCCGCCCAGAACCCGCGAGCGCTGGCTACAGCTCTGGACACAGCCCTCAAACTTCCAAAATCCGCGAGACGGGCGTTGGGAAAATTCGCTAGACACCACGCCACTCAACACTACGACCTTGAAAAGGTGGTCGATAGATGGGAGAGACTATACCTAGAACTTCTTGGGGGATCACACCGTGACCCGTCGTAGTCACTCACGCCCACACCCAAAGTGCCGATCGAGGGCTCAATCATAGCCCGGATCGCCTACCTCATCACTCGCCTCGACTCGGTGGGCGGTGCTCAGGTCCATATCCGCGACCTCGCCACACACCTTCTAGGTAAAGGTCACGAGGTTCACGTCATCGGTGGGGGGAACGGCACCTACATTGAAAGTCTGGAAGCTCGTGGAATCACGGTACATCGGCTCGAGCGCCTTGGACGTCCCCTCAACCCCCAAGCAGATATTGCGGCATTACAAGAACTCCGGCAGCTACTTGGAAGGGTGCGACCGCAGCTCATATCGACACACTCATCGAAAGCTGGGCTTATCGGACGGCTCGCAGGGCGGACGCTGGGAATTCCAACGCTCTTTACCGCTCACGGCTGGGCTTTCACTGATGGTGTGTCTCCGAGAGAGGCACGCTTTTACCGCTGGGCCGAACGAACGGCTGCACCGCTCGGACCCAAGATCATAACTGTTTCCGAGTTCGACAGAAAAATCGCCTTGGAGCACCACATTGCACCCGCAGGCAAACTCGTGGCGGTACATAATGGCATGCCCGAGATTGCGCGCGAGTACTGGGCCAAACCAGAGCAGCACACGAAAAACCTGGTAATGGTGGCACGCTTTCAGGAACAAAAGGACCACCACACATTGTTTCGTGCGCTCGCAGCGCTAAAAAACGAGGATTGGAAACTCGACCTCATAGGCGATGGCCCTTTAGAAGCGGAAGCTCGCAGGCAGGTCGCACAGCTCGGACTCAGCGAGAAAATCCGATTCTTGGGCGCATGTAGCGACGTCGCGAAGCGTCTCTCCAAAGCCCAAATCTTTCTCCTCATCAGCCACTGGGAGGGATTCCCACGCAGCATACTCGAGGCCATGCGTGCTGGCCTGCCCGTTGTGGCCTCCGATGTAGGCGGCGTCAGGGAGGCAGTAAGCGAGGGTAAAACAGGCTTTCTCATTCCCCGGCAGGATGCAGCTCTTTTGTCGTCTATTTTGAGAGAGCTGCTACATCGCCCGGAACTTCGTAGTCAGCTGGGTCAAAGGGGTCGTGTCGTTTTTTCTGCAAATTTCACCTTCGAACATATGCTCACCAAAACGCTCGCCGTCTATGACGAAGTGCTTTCCACTCAGGGTAGCAGGGTCGGACCGGAAAGTGATTCTACGCTTCGGAATTCTCTTGGCCCATAAACTAGGGAGCATTACGGCTCGCGACGAGAACTCCCGCGGAGGCGTAAGCCAGAAACGCGCTGCCATTATTGATGGTGAGGTTTCCGTCGACCAAGCTGTGAACAAGAAGTGCTCCGAGGCCAAACGTAAGCCCCACGGCAGCTAGGGGTGCTTTACGGGCATAGATCAGAACCGAGAGCCAGAACGCCGTGAAAAAAAGTGCCGCTGGAATCCCCGCTTCGCTGGCGATTTGCAGGTAGTCGTTGTGAGTGTAGTTGACAAACCGGTGGAGCTGCTGGCTTATGTAGCCGTCTGTCGCCGTCGGCGGACGCCACTTGGGAAACGCATAGATGAAATTCCCAGGCCCAACGCCGCTGACAGGATGTTCGGCAATAATATGCAGGGTTTTTTCATAGATGCTGAGCCTCGAGTAGAGGTTGCCCAGCCCTGCGTTTGTCGATGTACCTTCGGCCGTCACCCCGCGCAGCATGAGCAGCTTTTGTTGCACCGTGCCTGAAAGATCGGGAGAATTATACAAAAATGTGCCCAGCCCAGTAACACCCAGACAGAGGAACACAGCGAAAACCCCGATTCGCAGTCCCCGGACACGGGCCGGAGCCTTGACCAGCCACAGGATCAGGAGCCCCAACGTCGCCAGTCCCGTCGATACCCAGCCCGCATCCGAAAAGGTCAAGCCTAGGTTGGCGTAAAGCAGAAGGGCGAGCCCCCCGGATAGGACCCGCATCCAGGCGCTCCCTCCAAAGAGCGTGAGGCCCAGAGCACTCAGGCAGGCGAGGTCCAGGAATCCAGCATAGTGGTTACGGTTGTAGTAGACGCTCGAGACAGGCGGCACAGTGTCGAAAAGCGTAAGCGTAAAGCCGTGCCCCAGAAGCTG
Source organism: Truepera sp. (assembly GCA_048594695.1). Taxonomy (GTDB): domain Bacteria; phylum Deinococcota; class Deinococci; order Deinococcales; family Trueperaceae; genus Truepera. The sequence goes on from JBMDWS010000263.1 coordinate 13,868, forward strand.
CATGACGCCGTAGCTGCCTAGCACGAGTCCCGCCAGCATAAGGGCCGTGAAAAATGCGTTCTGGCGCCTTCTTCCCCGCACGAGCTGCAGCGCGAGGACGAAGCCAGCGACCTGACTAAAGGTGCTAAGAAGCGCCTGTTGCGTGCCGTAAGGGTTCGGGCTCAGCGTGGCGCTTAGCGCGTAAAGGGCCAGAAAGCCGCCGTACGTCGCCATAATCCAGGCTGGAGGCAGGTAGAGCCGTCCCCTCAGAGCGGCTCCCACACCGCAAACCATTAGCGCAAGGGCCACGAGGCTACGAAAACCGAACAGGCTCCAGGGGTAGAGGCTCCCCTGCGCCACGGGCGCAAAAACGACAGTAAGCAGCAGAAGAGATAACGCCAGATAGTCGACAAGCCGCACGGCGAGGGGCGTTGCGACTTGCTCTGCGGTGCTTGGATACGCGCCGCCGGACTGGACTTGGTTGCCTTGTGTCGGGTTTACCTGAGGAGAATCTTGATACCTGCGACTAGTTGCCACGAGCCTCGAGCACCTCGATATGCGCCTGCCGTTCGCGGCTGGGCTTGATGGTTTCTGCATGACGGTAGGCGTTAAGCGCACCGGTAAGGTCACCCTCGGCCTCAGCCAGGCGGCCCCGCAGGGTGTGGAAGTTGGCATTGTTGGGGTCGCGCCGGAACGCTTCGGTGAGTGCCCGGTGCGCGGCCTCGTACCGCTGAGCGCCTAGAAGCGCTTCGGCGTAGTCGGCAAAAAGCTCACCGTCCAGCGGATTCAGGGCGGTCGCTGTGGCGTAGGCGGCGACGGTCTCATCTTGCACGGCTGCCCCGGAGCGCCAGCGAAGGCGCACGCGCCCCAGGTCGCCCAGCTTTCGGTAGAGCGCGGCGTCTAAAGGTGTCAGCTCGAGCGCCCGCTCAAGGCTCGCCTGGGCCGCTCCAAGCCGACCCCAGAGCTGGTGCTCTTCTGCAGCACGCTGCAAGCGGTGCGCCTGAAACGTGCGCAGATTGGGCATGAAGAGTAGCCCGCTGAGGCACAAGCTCAAACACGCAAGCGCGACTCGGGCCGACGGAGACAGATTCACCATGGTTCGTCACGTCGGCCCTGTATCTGCACAGGAGGCCCAGAGCCGCCAGGAGAGGTCAGGTGCGCCTTATTGTCCCGCCGTACCCGAGATGGGATCGTTGTAGGAATCATCTGAACCGGGCTGCGTTCCGGATATCACTTGGGTTTCGGGATCGGTCAGGGCATCGGCCAGCGTGTCGCTGGTGATGTAACCCTCGGAGTCCGCGAGGGGTACTGGCACATTCGCCTCAGCGAGCTGCGCCAGGGCAACCTCGAGGTTGGTGGGCGCACACGCCTCACCGTTGAGCATATCGGCAAGGTAGAAGACGAAGGTATCGCGGGGAAGCAGTCCACTAGCCAGCGCGAGCCTGGCTGCGCTAGCCGTTGCCGGGCAGATAGTGGCCTCGGCGAGGTGGCGCTCGACAAGTGCAGCAGCAAGGTCAGGAGCCTCGCCATGATCTGCCTGCAATTCAGCAACGAGTTCAGGCGTCAGCAGATTGGCGTAGCTGATAATGGCCCGGACAGGCACAGTAACGTTGTTACCCTGAGCCGAGGCTAGACCGAATACTGCGAGGGCAGCGCAAAGAAGCGCAGGGGGGCGAAAAAGCGAGCGAAACATAGTAAATCCTCCTAACGCCCAGCCTAAAATAGCCACCTATAGCTCAAGGTGAAATTTTGCTCACACCGCTTGCCGAGGACGTCGGGACGCGCCAGCGCACTGGATATCACCTCTCCTGGCGCAAAAACATCCGGAAATCATCGCAACGCGCTCCAGGCTGCGTGTGCCAAACCAGTTTTCCGTGGAAGAAGTAGTAAAAAACTGCATTTCGGTTACATGACGTCTACAAAGTAAAGCTTTGCACAAGTCTTTCTGGATCGCTAGGTAAAGCTGGTTCCGAAACAGGAGTAATCGGGAACGTGCACGACACACCTCCTCGCCTCCCACCGCGTTAAACCTTTAAGAAAGGTCCGTTCGTGATCTACAACCCCCAATCTCTCTGGCCGTATGCCCGTTTACAGCTTCGCTGGCTCTACGCCTTCGACTGCGTGGGGCTCCTGCTCGGCATTCTGGCCATTTTGCCCCGTTTACCCCAGGCCAATGGTCGACCTTTTCTCGCCATGCTGGCGAGCATCGGCCTCGTGGTGTGGTTTTTCAGGGCGCGTGAAGACCGGAGGATAAGGGTTCGGCGTAGCGCGTTCGATCAACTCGAGGTTCCGGCAAGTGCTGCACTTCTCACACTCATCGCTTCCGCACTTCTCCGCTCCTACTATTCCGGGACAGCGCTCGTCCTGTTCGTTATCGTCTGGACGAGCTGGCTCATCCTGGGTCGCCTCAGCTTCAAGCACTATGCCCCGGCGCTCCGTGTTCTGCTCGTCGGAGACTGTCGGCTCGGTCAGGAGCTTGGGACGGTCGAACAGCTCCGGCTCAGCACCGCTTCTGCACCTCCTGAGCACTTCGACACCTGGGACATTGCCCTTATCGATTCCACGCGTGTGTATAGCGAAGACTGGCTTCAGTGGCTGACCCACGCCGATATCGCCGGGGTCAAGGTCATGAGCGCGCTTTCTTTCAACGAAGCGGTTACGGGCCGGATCTCGACAGAGGTGTTGCACGGACGCTGGGCACCCCTCGTCCTGCACGGACACTCGTTGTATACACCCCTCAAAAGGTGTTTCGACGTTCTTGCCACTCTTCTCCTCTTCCCCCTGCTGCTCCCGCTCGCGGCGATCGTTGCCCTCGTGGTGTACCTGGACGGGGGCCGCCCTGTCTTCTATTGGCAGGAGCGCGTGGGTCTCGGCGGGGTTCCATTCAAGATGGTCAAGTTTCGCTCGATGCGCCGCGACTCCGAAATCAATGGTGCTGCATTCGCCGTTCAAAACGATCTGCGCGTCACTAAGGTAGGTGCCTTTTTACGCAAGTACCGGCTCGATGAGCTGCCGCAGTTTTACAATGTGATGCGCGGTGAGATGAGCATCATCGGCCCACGTCCAGAGCAGCAAGTGTTCGTCAACCTGTTTTCCCAGGACATACCCCTTTACGCCATTCGCCACCACGTTCGTCCCGGGATTACCGGCTGGGCGCAGGTGCGGCAAGGCTACGCAGCAGGGACCGAAGAGGCCAGGGAGAAGCTTCGCTGCGACTTTTACTACATCAAGAATTTTTCCCTGGCGCTCGACGTCCGTATCATCGGTGAAACCATCTGGACGATTCTAAGTGGCTTCGGCGCACGTTAGCGGGTAACCCAGATCAATAGAGCGTATGGATTCACGTCACCATGCAAATACTTGCAATACGCACGTCCCTGACACACTTTATGCTAGCTTAGCCTGTGGCAGACATCAGTGTATTAGGGATTCCGCTCGACCTCGGCGCAGGCCGCCGGGGCGTCGACATGGGGCCGAGCGCTCTGCGACTCGCGGGTCTGGCCAAAAGTCTCAAAGCGCTCGGGCACCGGGTTCAGGACTTGGGCAACGTGCAGATGCCTGTCGCGGAGACGCTGCCGGAAGAGCACGGGTTGCGCTACCCCAGGGAGATCGCAGAAACCTGCCGTCAGGCTTATTTGCGGCTTAAAGGGGTTCCCGCCGGGGTCTTCCCTATCGCACTGGGCGGCGATCACTCGGTATCGATGGGCAGCGTTGCGGGGGTGGCTGAAGCCGGGCGCACGGGCGTCTTGTGGATCGACGCGCACGCCGACCTCAATACCCCGGCAAGTAGCCCGAGCGGCAACATTCACGGGATGCCGCTTGCGCACCTACTTGGTGAGGGCGACGCGCGGCTCCTCGATATCTGGGGAGGCGGACCCGTGCTAGATCCCAATGATCTGGTTTTTATCGGGTTGCGCAGCCTCGATCCGTTCGAGCGGTCATTTATCCGGGAGCGCGGCATTCGCGCCTACACCATGAAAGAGATCGACCGCCGGGGCCTTGCTGTCGTAGCAGAGGAGGCGCTAGAAGTCCTCTCAGACGTGCCGCGCCTGCACGTTTCTTTTGACGCCGACGCCCTCGACCCAACGATCGCACCCGGCGTCGGCACGCCCGTTCCCGGTGGCCTCTCGTACCGCGAGGCTCACCTCCTGATGGAACTCGCCGCCGATTCGGGCAAGGTCACGAGCCTAGATCTCGTCGAGGTCAATCCCATTTTGGACGTGCAAAACAGTACCGGACGAATTATGGTCGAGATGGCCTCGAGCCTCCTGGGTAAAGCGATTCTCTAGGAGACCGGGGCTACGCTCTGCAGCGCTTGGCGCAGGGTCGGAATGTAGCTCTCCAACGCAGCGTCTCCAGCGGTCATGGCAACGTCCGCACCGAGAAAATTGAACCAGCTGATGGGAGGTTTGGTGTGGACGTAGTGCGCGTCTCCACCTGGATTTTGCGGCGTTTGCCAGGCCGTCATGGTGTGCGCCAGCGAGCGCCCAAGCTGCCGCATAGGGTGAGCGCCCGGATGGTCGCGCAGCGACCGGTGCACATGCTGCCCCCAGCGCGTCGTCAGGCAGCGCTGCGCAAAACGGATCGCGCCCGAATCGGACTCCTCTAACCCTGCCCCTATGCCGAGCGCCACGTCGAGTTCATAGCCGTCCAATGTAGCAAGAGGAATCGGCGAACCCAGTCCCCCATCGACGAGATGTTTGCCGTCTATCAGCACGGGCGAGAAGACACCGGGCATCGACGCGCTCGCCCGAATCGCCCGGGCGAGCGGGCCATTCGTCAGGTCCACGCGCTCCCCCGTCGCAAGGTCGGTCGCCACGACTACAAGCTGACGCTCCAGGTCTTCGAAGTGCCGCCCCTCTAAGAGCTCATCGAGGTAGCTCTCCAACTTATCCCCGGAGAAAAGGGCTGCCCGGTGGAGACCGAAATCGAGAACTTTGGAGAGGTCGCGCCAGCGGACGCTGTTGGCTGTCTGCGCGATGTCCTTAGGCGTGAGACCTGCGGCGTAGAGCGCACCGACAATCGCCCCGAACGAGGTGCCCACGACGAGACCAGGAGCAAAGCCGTGCCGCTCGAGGCAGGCAAGCGCCCCGATGTGGGCGAAGCCGCGAGCGCTCCCTCCCCCCAGAGCGACACCGATACGTAAAGGAGGGGATAGGGTTATCACAATAGAGGACAGTATATCCTCCTATTCTTATAATCATGTGTAGAACCTGACTTCGCCTCGCTCGACTTTGTCCCTGCTCACTATGCCCCTAGACGACCTCACCATCCTCGTTCTTCACTACTGCACACCTGACCTTCTCAAGGTGTGCCTGGAACGCCTTGCAGCTTACGCGCAAGGCGCGCGCGTCATCGTGCTCGACAGCAGCCCGGAGAGCAGTCCTAAGGCCACGACGCTGCCAGAAACGGGGTCAATGACGGGGCTGATGACAGGACCCAGGACAGGGCCAGAAACCCTGGTCGTCCGCGTACCCAACCATTCCTTTGCCCACACCCTCAACTGTGGTCTCAAGCTGGCCCGTACGCCTTTTATCGCCCATATGAACGCCGACGTATTCGTCTCAGCCGAGACCTTTCCAGCTCTGCTCGGGGCTGTCAAGCGCCCGCAGGTCGGCATGGTCGGACCACGCGCCAGAACCGAGCACGGAACATTTCAGGATCAGGGTCTACCCTACCGCGTGTACTACGCCCGCTCACAACGCCGTGCACGCGTAGCCGTACCCTGGCTCTCGGGCTGCTTGCAGCTCGTCCGCACCGAGGCTGTCGCAAAGGTTGGCGGCATGGACGCGTCACTGCGCTTTTATAACGAGGACCTCGAGTGGTGCCACCGGTTTCGACGGGCAGGCTGGCGCTGCGACCTCGTACAGACCGATGTGCTGCACCTGGG
>JBMDWS010000264.1:0-5068 GCA_048594695.1 Truepera sp.
GGTCATTCGTGAACTGACCGCCGACGGTGCGACCTATGCGAGCCTCGAGCTTCACGTCCCCGAAAGCTTTACGCTGTCCGAGCGCATGACGCTCGCCAACCTCGCCGTCGAAGCCGGGGCTAAGGTTGGCCTCGTGCCGCCGAGTGGGGAAATCGCTGAACTGTTCGACGTTCCGGCGTGGCTCGTCGTGGACCCCGAGGCGCGGTATGAGCGGGTGCTCGATATCGACCTGGGAACGTTGGAGCCCGTCGTCGCCGCGCCGTCCCTGGTCGATAATGTTCACCACATCGCCGCTTTCGCCGATGTGCATGTCGATCAGGTGTTCGTGGGAACCTGCACGAATGGGCGTCTCGATGATCTGCACATCGTCGCTGACATCTTGCGGGGACGGCGTGTGGCGGACGGAACACGGCTCCTCGTCATTCCCGCGAGTTCGCGGGTGCTCGAGGACGCTGCCGCCGACGGCACGCTCTCGACGCTGCTGGCCGCTGGGGCTATCCTCGGGACGCCTGGCTGCGGTCCTTGCATGGGACGGCATCTGGGCGTTCTGGCACCCGGTGAGGTGTGTGTATCGACCTCGAACCGCAACTTTATCGGGCGTATGGGCAGCCCCGAGGCGCAGATCTTCCTGGCAAGCCCCGCGACGGCGGCCCGCACCGCGCTGGCAGGGCATCTTGTGGTGCCTGACACGGAACGGGTGGCCGCCTGATGCCGCGCGTCTGGACCTTTGGCGATTCCCTCAACACCGACGACATCCTGCCGGGCAAATACGCACCTTTCATGGTGGGTGAAGACGTGTTTCACCGCTACGCCTTCGCGCATCTGCGCCCCGAGTTTGCCGAGAGTGTTCAGCCCGGCGACCTGCTCGTGGGGGGGCGCAACTGGGGGCTGGGGTCGTCGCGGGAGTACGCACCGCAGGCCCTGAAGCGGCTCGGCGTCGGGGCGATCATCGCCCGCTCGTTCGCCCGGATTCATTACCGCAACCTGCTCAATCTGGGCATTCCGGCTTTTACTTCGGACACCGTGCCGGAAGCGCTACAGGACGGCGACACCGTCGATTTCGACCTCGCCTCGGGCACGATCACGCGCGGTGATGAAGTCTTTCATCTCGAGCCTCCGCCTGCTTTCTTGCAGGAAGCCCTCAAGGAAGGCTCGATTTTAGAGTTCTACCGAAAACACGGGCGCTTTCCGGGCGAAGCCGCCTAGAGAGCGCCGAACCGACGCAGTTCTTCCACCCCCCTCAGCGCGAAAGGAACCACCCCATGCCAGAAACCATCGAAACCCCTTACGGCCTCGTCGAAGCCGATACCGACGCCCTCGAGCTTGGCGAAATCCTCGTGACCGACGACGGCACCGAACTCGAAGTCGTGGGCCTCGATCCGCTCCGCCTCGAGCCTGCGCCTGAAGAAGACGAGGACTGGGGCGAATGACCTTAACGCTTGATCGTCCCGCCGCTACGGCCCCGCGCATTGCCGTCGTCTACGACCGTCTCCGCCCCGAGGAACGCATGCTCTTCGACGCCTTCGAGCGGCAGGGCGTGACCTTTGACAAGGTCTACGCGCCGCAACTCGTCTGCGACTTCAGCTCCCTGTCTGACCTGCCCCGCTACGACGTGGTGATCGAGCGCTGCGTGTCGCAGACGCGCGGCCTCGCCGTCTCGCGCGTTTTCTCGGCGCTCGGCGCACGCGTGATCAACGCGCCCGAAGTGATCGAGGTGTGCGGCGACAAGCTCGCCACCAACGCAGCCCTCGCCCGGGCAGGCGTGCCGACTCCGCGCACGGGTGTGGCCTTCGACACTGAATCGGCTATGGCCCTCGCTGAGCGCTTTGGTTACCCACTCGTCCTGAAGCCAACGGTCGGCTCGTGGGGACGCATGGTTTCGCGCATCAATGATCAGGACGCGCTCGAGGCCGTGCTCGAGCACAAGGAAACGCTCGGTGGACCGCAGCATAAGGTCGTTTATTTACAGGAGTTCGTGCGCAAGCCCGGTAGGGACATTCGAGCCTTCGTGGTCGGGGACGTCGTCGTGGCGGCGATCTACCGCACGTCGGACCATTGGGTGACCAACACGGCGCGGGGCGCGGTAGCGACCAATTGCCCGCTCTACCCGGAGCTTGTCGAAGTGACGCAGGCGGCGGCGACCGCTGTCGGTGGCGGCGTTGTCGCCGTGGATCTGCTCGAGAGCGAGCGCGGCCTCTTGGTCAACGAGGTCAACCACACGATGGAGTTCCGCAACTCGGTCACGACGACGGGCGTGGACATTCCGGCGAAGGTTGTCGAGTACGCGCTGTCGCTGGTGGCTGTGGGGGTTTAGGCCCAAAGAGCAGGTTTGGCATGTAAGAGGATATGATAACGCTATCTGTGGTGATTAATCTCTGTATCCTCTTCCAATAGGTCACGAAGCACAGCATTGTCATCCAAATCAACGCCGGGCCTCAGCTCGCTATCGAATGATCCGAGCGAGAGCGGTTTGATTAAGACCTTGTGCCGAGCCATCTTTTCCTCGAGCGCTTGATCAATGAGTTGTGAAAGCGTGAGCCTGTGCTCGAGGGCTAAGTGCTAAGCCCTATCAAGAATAATCATGGATGCGGACTGCATTTCTCACAGGCTGAGCTGTAAGGGTGCACGTGCCGATGCGACGAAACAAACGGCTTTATCTTTTCTGATAAGGCTATAGCTCGAGACCCGATAGAGTCTATTTATGATGATCGCTGAAGCGTGGCCCGAAATTACGGAGAATATTCTGGCAAGTAGGCGTGTCAGGCTGCCCGAATACCGAGAAGAATCATTGAGTTTTACGGGTGGCGGGAGGGATGAGGTAGTTAAAATAGAAAAACTACTGGGTAGGAGGCTGCCTAAAGAATTCGCCTGTTACGTAGCGAAGCTTGCACCGCTCGAGAACGAACCATTTGAACAAATCAATATGCCCTTTTCACCTTATTTTGAACTCTACAGTTCTAAAAACCTGAGTATGGATATTTTTCCTGAGTGGCGGGAAAGCCTAAAACTTGAGCTGGCAGAGCCCTTCATTGTGGGTGACGACGGCAGTTGTATTGTAGTCATAAACCTTGAACACCCGTCTTGTCCTGCTTATCTTTCGGGTGAATATGGGACGGATTTACTTGCCCATTCGTTTGCGGACTTCTTGCGTATCCTTTCCTATCGCGACCTCATCCTAAACACAGTTGATGAAGGCACGGATGACGACAATTATGACGAAGCCATTGAGAATCCAAGATGGGCTGAAGCTGCGCGTCAAATTGAAAAGAGAGTATTAGAAATTGCCCCAGAATGTTTGGAAATGTGGAGCATATAATGTCTGGACGCCAAAATGTCGCCTTCGTCAGTCTTTCTGGTTATGCGGGCGCGAACGTCTTCTACGTTGTCCCGGCACACCCACACCTCAACTTCCCCATCTCATCATCGAGTGCTGGGCCAAAGATCCCGGTCGTTTCATTGCCCTTTTATCATAATGAGTCAGCTTAGGGCGAACGCTCGAGGAATTTTTATGTTATTTGAAGAGGCGTGTACCGAAATCGAAAGGTTTTTGCTGGAAGTGGCTAGGGCTGAGTTTCCTGAGACCCCTGCTTTGCGGAGAAGTGATGTGGGTGAGGACGTGGTAGGGGCGCTCGAGGTGAAACTGAAAAGGTCGCTTCCGACCGAATTCAAGGCTTATATGAGGAAGGGCATTTTCGGGACTTTTTTGCCATTTTATCAGGACTTCGAGCTACTTAGACCTGAAGAGCTTGGGCCTGAAAGCTCTGAGTATTGGGGAGACTTTCCTGAAGCAGCAGGCATACTGGGAACGCCTCTGGTGATTGGCACTGACGCTAGTGTCGCGTTCGTGGCGGATCTGGACGACAGTGCTTGTCCTGTTTTCCGCGTGGACGAGGTTTACGATTGGATACCCCAGAAAATGGCTCATTCACTGGCTGACTTTTTGTACTTGCTGAGCTACCGTGAGATGATCTATGGGGTAAGCCTTGCTCTTGGGGAAGCAAACGGTTGGAAACCAGATAAAACCGGAAGTCAGGCGGCTCACGAGAAGGTGAACAACAAAATTAGAGAACTTGCGCCGGAGTGTCTAAGCCAATGGGCGTAATGGAGATAGATCAATGTCTGAACGTCTAAACGTCACCATCGTCGGTGCGTCCGGTTATGCGGGGGGGGAATTTCTTCGCCTTGCGCTGGCGCATCCGCACCTCAACGTCACGCAAGTCACCAGCGAACGCTACGCCAAGCAGCCCGTTCACCTCGTACATCCGAACCTGCGCGGGGCAACAAAGCTGCGCTTTTCGTCCGTGGACGACCTTAAGGACGCCGATCTGCTCGTGCTGGGCCTGCCGCACAAGGAATCGGCTACGCGCTACGACGCCTTCAGTGAGAGAGCGCCGCGTATACTCGACCTCGCTGCAGACTTTCGTCTCAAGGACCCGGCGGTGTACGAGAAGTATTACGGCGAACCCCACCCACGTCCCGATCTCCTCGCAAAATTCGTCTATGCCAATCCCGAACTCCACCGCGAAGAGCTGCGCACAGCGACCCATATCGCTGGGGCCGGGTGCCTGGCAACTGCGACGATTCTGGGGCTCTATCCGCTCCTCAAAAACGCCGTACCCGCCAAAGGCGACATCATCGTCGAGGGGAAGATCGGCTCGTCGGCCTCTGGCAACAAGGCTTCGTCAGCGGGTCATCACCCGGAGCGGTCAGGCGTCGTGCGCACATACGCCGCAACAGGACACCGCCACACCGCCGAGATCACGCAGGAATTGCCGGGGCAGTTTCCGATTCACCTGACCGCGACTGCCATCGAGCGCATTCGCGGCATTTTGGTGACGGCGCACGTGTTTTTGCCCGACGGCTACTCCGACCGGGATGTGCTGGCGGCCTACCGCGACACCTATGAAGACGAGCCGTTTATCCGACTCGTCACGGCAAAAAAGGGCATCCACCGGGTGCCGGACCCGAAAATTTTGGACGGTACGAACTTTTGTGATATCGGCTTCGAGGTCGATAACGAGACGGGGCGGGTCGTCGTCATGAGCGCCATCGACAACCTCGTCAAAGG
>JBMDWS010000265.1:0-1648 GCA_048594695.1 Truepera sp.
ACCTCGCCACGGCTCTCCAGACGGGCCGCCCGCACCGCTGCCACAGCGACCTCGCGCTGCATGTGCTCGAGGTCATGGAGGCCCTACACGTCAGCGCCGAGCGAAGCGAACACGTCAACACCGAGAGCCGCTGCGAACGCCCGGCGCCCCTGCCACCCGCCGTTGGCGGCGGCGACCTCGGCGAACACCTCGGCGCACATCTGGAGAACGCATGAAAAAGGCCCTCGTCAACTGGGGCGGCTGGGACGGTCACGAACCCGAAGCTTGCGCCACACTCTTTGCAGAATTACTGCGCGAACGAGATTACGACGTCGACCTCGTCTCGGACCTTGGCGTCTACGCGGATGAAGCCTACCTGCGCACGCGTGACGTGATCGTGCCGGTCTGGACCATGAGCGAGATCGCGCCGGAGGAAGTGAAGGGGCTTCTGGGAGCCGTGCGGGGCGGCGTCGGGCTGGCGGGCTGGCACGGTGGCATGGGCGACTCGTTCAGAACCAGTACCGAGTACCAGTTCATGGTCGGGGGACAGTGGGTCGCGCATCCCGGCGACATCATCCCCTACCGCGTCGAGATCACCCGCCCGGACGACCCCATCGTTGCGGGTATCGAACCCTTCGAGATGCATTCGGAGCAGTACTACATGCACACCGACCCCGGCAACGACGTCCTGGCAACCACGACCTTTAGCGGCGAGCACGGCGACGTGCCCTGGATCGCCGGAACGGTCATGCCCGTCGTGTGGAAGCGGCACTTCGGTACGGGCCGCGTCTTTTACTCGTCTCTCGGACACGTCCGGAAGGACTTCGACGTGCCCGAAGCCCGGGAAATCACACTGCGGGGCATCCTCTGGGCCACGCGCTGAGGGCTACTCGAGGTTCGTGTGCCGCGCCCGCATAGCCTCGGCGGACTCGCCCATGCGCTCCCGCAGCGCCACCACAATGAGGTCGAAGAAAATCAGCAGGGCAATCTCGAACAGGCTGCCCATCGGCAGCACCGAGACGCGCGCCTGCTGATCGTCGGCCATCGTCTGGGCGGGCAGGTGCACGAACACGTCGGCGCGCTGCGCCGCCTGACCCTGCGGCTGGGCGCTTACAGCGAGGGTCTTCACGCCTTCGGCCTTCGCAGCGTCCAGCAGCGCCAGCACTGTCGTCGAGCCACCCGGACCCGCCGCCACGACGAAGAGGTCAACCACTCCGCCGGGCGGCGTGGTCATGTCGCCGATATAGTGCACGTCGAGACCAAGGTGATAGAGGCGCATGGTGAGTGCCTTGACCATCAACCCTTCACGCCCCGTGCCGTAAAGGATGACGCGGCGAGCCGAAAGAAGTTCCGTCATCAGCGTTTCGGCGGCCTCTTCGCTGATGCCCGCCATGACCGGCGTCAAGTCGCGCAGCGCCGCTGTACTCAGGTTTTGAAATGTCATGCCCACACTATAGGCTGAAACAGGACTTACTCGAGCCCAGCCTCTCGCCATACTTTTTTAAGAGCCTCGGCGGTGGTTCGCACAGCGTCCTCGGGCGCCATCGCCCGGAGCGGCGCGTTGAAGGGTTCGACCACGACCGGACCGTCGTAGCCAATCTCCTTAAGCCGCCCTAGAAAAGCGCGGATATCGATGACGCCCGTCTCCCCCGGCAAACAGCGGGCGTTG
>JBMDWS010000266.1:0-4522 GCA_048594695.1 Truepera sp.
CTGCGCGCGCAGCCCCTCTCTTCTCTCGCTCTTTCAGGGAAGCAGTAACGCAGTGAACTTGTCCAGGTCGGCTGTGACGTCGGCACCACCGACGTCGGGTACGAGGTTGAACTGCCCAACCCCGGAGATGATGAAGCTGAAATCCGAACCCGATACCTGGGCGTTGCCGTGGCAGCCCATACACCCGCCCATGTTGAATGCGTGATCGCCGTAAAAAACGTTCTTCGTGGGGCTGCCGTCGTCATTGAAATCGGTAATAAGCCCGTTCGTTTCAGAAGCGGGTGTCGTCCCTACAGGGGGCTGAAACCTGCCGCTGAAGAGCTGAAGGTTGTAGTCCGTCTCGACAACGATATTGGCTTGGTAGTAGGTGGCAGCGTCGTCACCCGTGTAATCCACACCCGGGGTCGGCTTGTCGATGGGTTGGTACTGAACGTTGACGAGCTTGTAGTAAAGCCACGGAGAGCTGGCTAGGCTGTTCGTCGTGTTGTAGGCGGCTATAGCCTGATGCGCGGTCTGATTGACGTCAATGATCGTGGCAGGGATGTCGTGAACACGTTTATTGATCGAGATGAGTCCCTGAGGCTCACCTGTATTCTCAGGCGTGTTCGAATAGTAGAGTCGTCCTCCCGGCGTGCTGTTTGCCGGGTTCGGTGAAAGTTTCTGGACCGCACTGGCCGTCGCGTTTTGAGAGGTTATGGTGGGTTCGAACGGGCTGACCGTCTGATTGGCGATGAGGTTTCCGTTCTCGTCCTCGACAGGATTACCGTTCTCGTCTTTGATGTTGTCGGCCTGTCCGAAAGTGGCGTAGATAAAGTACGGCGCGCTTTCCGTCTTCTGGATGATGTGGAGCGCCACGAGCCCCCAGCCGGTCGCCTCATCGACGTAGCATGGGTCGCTCCCCGGCCCGGACTGATACTGGTAGTAGCGCACGGGAGCGGTATAGAACCGTCCGCTACTCGCCTCTGCCGGGGTAAGTTTGCGCCACGCCGCTTTAATCTCGACCGTGCCGTAGGGGAAGCTGACATATTCCGTACTCCCGGGCGGTGGGCTCGCCTGGTTCGCCTTGACGTAGGCGGCGGTAGCCTCGAATGGCGCTTTTCCGTTCTCGTACCACTGATTATTGAACGCGTAGTCGTATTCCGTTTTGTTCGCCTTCGCCAGGAAAAGAAGCTGCTGTCCGTCATAACGGCTACCCGGTCCGGACCCCGCGAACATCTGGTCAAGACCGATTTCGCTCTGCTCGTCGAGGTTGATGTAGGGTGTCGTCGCCGATGCTGGGCCGCAGGGAACAACCTCTCCTGTGGCGGTGCCGACGCCCCCGCTTCCAGGAGCATAGATGTACTGCGGCGGGTCGTCATAGTTGGACCCACCGTGCGGCGCCTCGAGCGTCCCCGGATAGATTTCAGACTTGTGGCGAAAGGTTTCCCACACCACCGGCCCCGCCCCACCGAAAGTTGCGCCCTGATTCGGGGTGTCTCGAGCGCCTGTCTGAGCGGGCCAATTGAGCGCGATGAATTCCTGCCACGCAAAGGCGGCAGCGTCTTCTAACGTTGCCGTTTGGGCTCCACCGGGAATGTCACCGGGCAACTGATAACCGACGGACAGCGCATTGACCGTAACGGTCTCAGTCACAGAACCCGCCGCGTTCGTCGCGGTAAGCGTGTGGACGGTCGTTTCATCATGGGGGACATCGACGCTACTCTTGTTCGTAACGTCACCCACATCCTTCCCGGTATCCGCTGTGACCTTCAGACTTGTCGCGTTCTCGACGTCCCAGGTCAGCGTGCTTGCTTCGCTAGACGCGATCACCCGGTCGCTGGCGCTGAAACTGTTGATGACTGGCAAGTTGCCAGCTTTCTGGGCACATCCGGCAAGACATAACATTCCTAGCAGCAAGGCCCGCGGATACCTCATAGTCATCCGGTCGACGCGCATTCTGTACATATCGCGAAGCTTCCCTTCCCCTACATCGCTTTTTCTCACAGAAGATTTCAACACCGTGTGATCGACCCTCGAGATATAGAAAGGTCGTAAGGCGCTACCTTATAAGCTCACGTCACGAGAATATGTCGTATCACCACCCCTTTCTCGAGCCCAAGCCCAGAGGTTGCCTCAAACGAGCCGACTGGCGCACACCCCTTTGCCTGCTGTCCAACGGGAAACCACAAGCGTCAACTGCCAAAGTATTTAGTTCGTAAGAGATAACGTTAGCCGGATTATGGGAGGTCGTTGCCATTCCTGTCAAGCTTGTTCATCAAGAGACAGAGAGCTGCCGCGGGCCGTCGTCTACGGGTGTCAGAAACAAAGCGTTGGAGTGGGCTTTTTCGGCCTAACCGAGCAGAGGCGAAATTCTCGAGCCTCCAGACATGCGCCCTCTCCCGCCTGACGTTCATAAAGCTTTGCGTCATGGGACAAGCAGTCGGAGGGCGGCCTCGAGGCGAGCTTCTTAAAGGCACGCTGAAAGGCTCTAAGAACAAAGCGTCACACCCCGTCTGGACGAACCGAGACATATTGGCTAGACGGGGGAGCGGTCTAATCGCTCAGTCTTAACCCACAACCAGACAGATTGCAATTCCTCATTGGCGCAGAATATAGTTTGACCAGCACAACATCAAACCGCGTAGCAGCCGGTCTCTTCGCCTGAACCCGAGTGACGTGCGCGCGAAAAGGAGTTTGACATGAAGCGTCTGGTCGCCTCTCTATGCATCCTCGCTGGCCTCACCGCCGTCTCGGCTCAAGAGGTCAAGCCGAGGGAGGATATTCGTATCGTCGTCGTTACGCACGGCAGCGCCTCGGACCCGTTCTGGTCGGTCGCCAGCAACGGCGTGACCCAGGGCGCTGAGGACATGGGTGTGCAGGTCGAATACCGCGCTCCGGAAACGTTCGACATGCCGCGCATGGCGCAGCTCATCGACGCGGCAGTGGCGTCACAGCCCGATGGTCTCGTGGTCTCCATTCCCGACGCCGACGCCCTTGGCGACTCGATTCGTGCCGCCGTCGACGCGGGCATCCCGGTCATCTCGATGAATTCGGGCTCCGACTCGTTTCAGGACCTGGGCGTTCTGCGCCACGTTGGGCAGACCGAATACGAGGCCGGGCTCGGCGCGGGCCAGCGCATGGCCGAAGCAGGCGTAACGAGCGGCATCTGCGTCAACCATGAGGTAGGCAACATCGGACTCGATCAACGCTGCGACGGTTTTCAGGACGGTCTCGGTGAGGGTGCAACGGTCGAGGTTCTCTCGGTCTCATCCGACCCAACCGAAGTCCGTAACGCCGTCTCGGCAGCCTTCATCCAGAACCCGGACGTCGGCGGCGTTCTCGCGGTCGGGCCACTCGGCGGCGAGCCGACCATCGAGGCGCTGCGGGAAGGCGGTCAGCTCGGCAACGTCCAGGTCGGCATTTTCGACCTCTCACCGACTATCTTGCAGGCGCTCGTCGATAATGAAATCACCTTCGCCATCGACCAGCAGCAGTACTTACAGGGCTACTACCCCATCGTCTTTTTGACCAACTATATCCAGTACGGCCTCCTGCCTGCCGACCCCGTCATTCTGACCGGCCCCGGCTTCGTGACTCCGGAAAACGCCGAACAGGTCATCGCGCTGAGCGCCGAGGGCATCCGCTAGTCTCGCCAAGCGCGTCATAAGGTCGTGACCTGTGCCCGCGCGGCTAACCCCGCGAAGGTTCAGGTCACGAACATTTTGGGTTTTCACAGTCAACGTTTACGAGGAGCCTATGAGTACGAGCATTCAACGCGACGAGCGTCTGCGCGAGGTCAGCCTCTGGCAGAAGCTCTTGGGCCGCCCGGAACTCGGTGCGGTCGCCGGCGCCATTTTGGTCTTTATCTTTTTTGCCATCGTCGCCGGGGACTCCGGATTTCTGAGTTTTCGCGGGGTGGTGAGCTGGCTCGAGGTCTCAGCGCAGCTCGGTATCCTGGCGGTCGCCGCCGCCCTCCTGATGATCGGTGGCGAATTCGACCTCTCGATCGGTTCGATGATCGGGGCTGCCGGCATGGTCATCGCCATTCCTGTGGCCGTCTACGGCTGGCCCGTCTGGGCTGCTATCCTCCTGGCCCTTGCAGTCGCAATCTTCGTAGGCTACCTGAACGGCACTATCGTCAACCGGACCCGCTTGCCCTCTTTCATCGTCACGCTGGCCTCGCTTTTTATTCTGCGCGGTCTGACGATCGGCGCGACGCGACTCATCACCGGACGCACGCAGGTTTCGGGCCTCAAGGATTTGGCCGAAGCCGACCCGCTCGCACGGCTCTTTATCGGTAGCCTCTTCGGGATTCCGGTATCGGTCTTCTGGTGGGTACTGCTCGCGGCTATCGCCACCTGGATCCTGCTCAAGACCCGGTCTGGAAACTGGATCTTCGGGGTGGGCGGCGACGCGGAGGCAGCGCGCAACACAGGTGTCCCGGTCAACCGCGTCAGGATCGCTCTGTTTATGGGTACAGCGGTTGCCGCGACGCTCTTTGCCGCGTTGCAAGTCTTGGATTTTGGCTCGGCCGACGTAACGC
>JBMDWS010000267.1:0-2111 GCA_048594695.1 Truepera sp.
GTGTCGAAAAAGACCGAGACGATCACGCCGCTCTCGGCTCCACCGCCACCCTGCCGTGTTGCCGGAACCAGTCCTTCGGGGACGAGGTTATAGGAGCCGGTCAGGCCCAGACTGACCTGACTGGTCGAGGTCGTCGGGAAACCCTGGTAGCTGCCGTCCAGGTAGAGCCCGTCAATGATGCCGACACGGCTGGTCACGGTGAAGCGGGTATCGGTCGCCCCAAAAACTGCGCCCACCTGGACACCGAAGAGGGGCTGATTGGCGGCGCTGCGCAGAGGGGAGGTGAACGAGTAAACCGGGTTCCAGACCAAGCTGAAATCCTCGTAGCGCAGCTCGTTGTTGAGGCGCAGCTCGTGGCCTTCGCCAAATACGTCCTCGTCCACGACTTCGGGCACGGTGTAGGTCAGCGACGTGTTCACACCGCTCTCGTTGCCACTTTGCGCCAGGCTGACGCCTGTTTCGGGATCACGCAGTGAGAACGACCAGCGGAATTTGAGTTGGGGGTTGATCTCGAAATCAGCGAAGGTCTGGAGTCTCCAGAGGGGGTAGTTGAGCACCCGCAGGCCTATCAGCGCGAGGTCGGCGCTGTCCACGTCGGCGCGTAGCTGGAGTTCGTCGATGGGGTTGTAGCGCACCCCGAAGCGTTGCAGGGTTTCGCTCGCGACGCCCTCGAAGTAGAGAAAGTCGAAGGGGCTGTAGTCGAGACGCCCATCGAGTGCGAAATCGTCCGCGAACTCGGGATCATCGTCCCCCAGAAAGCTTGTCAGGGCTGGACTCGTTGCCTGCACCCCGATGTTGAGGGGCACACCGTCGGGCGCGAAGAAGCCTTCGCCAAAAGCGCGTAAACCGTCGTCATACAGGACGCCTGCCCCAAGGGTGAGCTGTTCCATGATTCCGTAGCGCAGGGCCAGGCCCCCCTCGAGCCCCCCGTAACCTCCGACCACGGGCAGACCCACGATCGGTGTATCGGCGGCGTCCGTATCCAGAAACGTGCGTTCGACTCCGGCAGCTCCGGTTATAGAAAAAGCACCCTCGGGCAATTGTCCGCCGGTACTGCGGAAAGAAAAGTTGCGTCTTAGCGGGACCGCGCTCAGCAGACCACCGGGATAGATCAGAACGGTATACCGGGCCTCCTGATTCGTCGCGGGTACATCCTCGAAACGGTAGATCCCTGTCGAATCCACAAGGACTTCCGAGAGGATGATGGTTTCTCGGCCCGTTTCGACCAGCCTCACCACGCTGCCGGGCGTCGCCTCGCCCACGATGTCGCGGGGCAGCAGGTCGCTCCCGCCCTGCCCGTCCTCGGAAGCCTTGAAGCCTTGCCGATAGTTGATCGTGAGGCCCGCGAAGTCTTCGTCCAGCCCCCAGAAGGGCTGGTAGATGCCCAACGTGCCGTCAAGGGTCTCGTAGGGGAAAAAGTAACGAAACTCGTCGAGTATCCAGTCCTGTGGCCTCAGCAAGTCGTTCTCGTCCAGGCGCAGGTAGTACGAGCCGCCCAGGAGCCCGCCCGAAAGCTGTGTCTCGCCGGAAAAGAGCGGGTCGTCGAAGGTCAGAGAGGCGTTGGCGCGGAACGACTGGGTGAAGCTCGAGAGCGTCACGGGGGGCGGAGAAAATGCCGTAAGCCCTTCGACGGATAACGGCGGCAGGTCTGCGGCCTGCCGTACGCCCGCCCCGGCCTCGGGTGCTTCGAAGTCGATGGCGAAAGCGAGCCCATCGAACGAGAGAGGCGTGCTGAATACTTCCCGCACCTGCCGGGTCGTGATGGCCAGCCCGATGTCGCTGCGGGTGGGCAGCCGGGAGGTGTCGAGCGTGGTTCGGAGAAACGGAGAGTTGAGTTCCAGCACCGCCGGGTTGTCCGAGCTCGGGGTGCTCTCGATCTGCAGGGTATCCAGCACGTCCTGAAGCGCAAGTTCCCAGGTACCGAAGTCCACGGCCTGACCGTTTTGTTCGCTGCCCAGCACGATGATGACGTTACCGGTGTCCTGACCCCGCAGCAGGACACCAACAGGCAGGGGGGAGAGCACGCTGGCATCGCCGGAAGCCTGGGCCGATCCACGCTGAACCGTAACGAGGGCCACCACAGCGAGACTCAGGGCGATGAGGCAGCGGAG
>JBMDWS010000268.1:0-7499 GCA_048594695.1 Truepera sp.
TGCGGGCTATCCGGTACTGCGTACGACGACAGATATTTGTACGGGCGCGAACGCGCCTGTGGGGTGCCTGAGTATGGGCGCTGGTCCTGATTACTGGCCCCTCGCGCAACCCGTGAACCTCATGGTTGCCTGGGGCGCGCAGCCGGGTCGGGAGTGGAATACGACCTTTATGCTCTCGCCTGGAGCCGGATTTCGTTTCGGCGGTAAGAGCCTGCTTCAGGCCGGAACGCCCAAGTTGGCGGTGGATTATGGCGCGTCCGTCGCGGTATCGGGCATGATTGTCGATGCAGGTCTTCTGGGAAGTGTCCTGCTGACCCCGGACCATGAGCTCTATGGGGCGCTGCGCGGGTACGGCCTCTACTACTGGTCCTCTACAGGCGTACCGAAACCTGCTTTACTGGCGTCCTCGACCGTGGGCCTTACCAGCGACGTAGCGCAGGGAAGAGTTTTCCTCGAACTCACGCTGTCCCTAACCCAGTACAACGAATATGCCGAATATGGACCGACAGCAGGTGTCGCGCCGTTTGGGCTCGCCCTGACACCCGCTGTCGGCTTTACTTTTTAGCGCCGCAGATACGCTACCGTCACGCCGTGACCGCCTTCGTAGGGGGTAGCGTCCTCGTACCGTTCGACGCGCTTGTCGTTTTTGAGGTAGTCGCGCACGACCTCGCGCAGTGTGCCAGTGCCCTTGCCGTGAAGGATGCGGACGCTCGGCGCTTTGAGGGCGTGGGCCTCGAGCATGAAGTCGCGCAGGTGCTCGAGGGCCGGTTCGACTCGCTCGCCCCGGATGTTGAGCTCCTCCTCGAAGCGGCTCGGGGCGCTGTAGCCGCCCTGCCTGCGCACTTTTTGTGCAGCCTGATTCTCGAGCCTGACCCCGCTTTTGGGGATCGTCACTTTCAGGAGCCCGAGCTGCACGACCACGTCGTCGCCGCGCACTTCGGCGATAGGTCCTTTGGCCCCGTAGGATTCGACGAACACGACAGCGCCCGGCTCGAGCCCCGGCTTTTTGCGCTGCGAGGGCAGGCTGACCTTTTGCCCCGGTAGTGCTTTTTCTCGCACGTTCTGGCGCAGGCGCTGGAGTTCGCCGAGGGCTTGCGAGCGCGCCTGGGGGTCGGTAGTCGCGGTGCGCTTGAGCTCTTTGGCACGGTGCAGGGTGTCTTGCAGCATCTCGTCGGCGCGTTCGGCAGCAGCGGCCAACACTTCGCTCTCACGGGCGCGCAGCCGGTCAATCTGCTCGCGCAGCAGGGTAGCCTCGCGGGCGGCCTCCTCGCGTTCGGCTCCAAGCGCCTCCTGGGAGGCCGCAAGTTCATCGCGCTGACGCTCGAGCGTTTGCAGGAGAGACTCTAACGCGGCCCCTTCCGGCCCCAAAATCTCTTGGGCGCGCTGCAAGAGTTCGTCGGCGAGCCCTAAGCGCTCGGCGATGGCGAGCGCGTAGCTTCGCCCCGGTTGTCCGACCACGAGTTCGAAGCGGGGTGCAAGCGCGTCCACGTCGAAGCTCATGGCGGCGTTTTGCACGCCGCTTGTCTCCGAGGCGAAGACCTTGAGCGGTGCGAGGTGTGTGTTGATGAGGCCGCGCGCGCCACTGGCCAGGATGCGCTCCAACACCGCCTGCGAGAGCGCTGCGCCTTCATCGGGGTCGGTTCCGGAACCGAGTTCGTCGACGAGAACGAGCACATCCGGAGCTGCCCCCTCGGCAATCGCCCGCAAGTTCTTGAGGTGCCCGGCGTAGGTCGAGAGGCTCGCTTCGATGCTCTGCTCGTCGCCGATGTCGGTCAGGAGGGCGCGAAAGTGCGGCAGTGTCGGTTTGCCCGAAGCCGCCAAGAAGAGGCCACTGTGGGCCATTACCGCAGCCAGCCCGAGCGTCTTGAGGAGTACCGTCTTGCCCCCGGCGTTCGGCCCGGTGACGATGAGAAGACGGCGCTCGTCGTCCAGTGCGACGCTGTTGGGTACGCAGCCCGCGATGAGCGGGTGCCGGGCCTCAGTGAGTTCGACCATGCCGTCCTGGCTAAAAGTCGGGCGCACCATCCGCCAGTCTTTGGCGAGGCGCGCGCTCGCGGCGATGAGGTCGAGTTCGGCTAGCGTCTCGAGCGTCGTATCGAGGCCCGGCTCGAAGGCGAGGCGCTGACCGAGCGCCACAAGGATGCGCCGAACCTCGTCGCGCTCTTCAAACTCGAGAAGGGCCAGCTCGTTATTCATCGGCACGACGCTCTGCGGCTCGAGAAAAACCGTCGCGCCCGAATCCGAGGTGTCGAGCACGATGCCCGGCACCTGCGACTGCGAGGAGGCGCGCACTGGGATCACGTAGCGGTCGCGGCGCAGGGTGATGATATTTTCCTGCACGTAGTCGGCGTAGCGGCCTAAAAGCTCCTGCAAGCGGTCGCGGATGCGCCCGCGTAGCGGGTGGAGGCGGCGGCGAATCTCGCGCAGCTTGGGGGTGGCGTCGTCGCGGACGCGCCCGTCGGTGTCGAGCTGTTCGCGCACGAGCCGCAGCGCCCCGTCGAACGAGCCGAGCTGCCTGGCGAGTTCGGAGAGGGCCGGGCGTTCGGACGCCAAAATGCTCCGTTTGATGGTGCCCGAAGCGTCCATGGTGTAGGCGATCTCGAGCAGCTCGAGCCCCTCTAGTACGCGCCCGTCGTGCACGCGTTCCAGCAGGGGCCGAATATCGTGGACCCCGCCGAGCGACAGGTCGGGTCCGGCGAGCGCCTCGGCGGTGCGTGTCCAGGCCCGTTCGACCTCGGTGCGGCTCAGGGTCGGCCCGGTCGTAAGGGCGCGCTCCACACCGAGCGACGAGGCAGCCCGTTCGCTCAGCGCCGCCTGGATGCGGGCGAAGTCGAGTTTTTGCAGCGTTGTAGGGGTGACGTTCACGGGTTTTTAGTCCTTTTGGAGTAGGCGGGATGGGGGGGGGTCGGGCTCTCCATTCTAGGGGATAACCGCCCCCTCGGCTAGTCGTGTGGCCTAACAGGCCGGAGCACTTTAAACAGGTGAATTCAGTGTGCTTAAGCGTTTGACAAGCCCCAGATCCTCTTTATAAAATAAGAATTAGTCACGGAGAGATATCAAGTTGCATCTGGGCCTTTGGCTCTGCTGCCCCAGAGAGGCACACGTGATCGGGACAAACCACGAGTATCTGCAAGCTTTCAACCAGCGCTTGCTGATGAGTAAAATCTGGCGTCATGGGCCGCTCTCCCGGGCCGACTTGGCCCGTTCGACCCATCTGGCTGCGCCCACTGTGTATCGCCTGACTGGTGAGCTCCTGCGACTCGGGCTTCTGCGGGAGGGTGCCGTGCGGCGGGGAGGGCTGGGCAAGCCTCCGCTCGAGCTGAGCGTCAATCCCGAGGGCGCCTATTCGGTAGGGTTCAACTTCGACCGCGATCAAATCGTCGGTGTGCTGACCGATCTTACGGGCACGGTTTTAGAGCGTGACTGTCACGAACTGGAGGTCTCCGATCCGGCTGAAGTCTGCGACTACATCGAATCGACGACCCGGGCCTTTCTGGCGCATCCGTCGGTCATGCCAGATCGCCTCGTGGGTATCGGTATCGGTATCCCCGGACCGTTGCACCTCAAGCCTACCGCGAGCCTGGAGCTTTTCGAGCTGCCCGGCTGGGACGGTTTCGACACCGAGGCGGAGCTGACCAAACGGCTGGGGCGCAGCATCATCCTCGAGAATAACCCCATCGCCGCAGCCATCGGTGAGATGTGGTACGGCAAGGACAAGAACATCGAGACCTTCTTCTATATCTTTTTCGGGCTCTACCTGGGCGGTTGTATGGTGCTGGGCCGCGAGCCGAACCGGGGCTTTGGCGGCGAGTTCGGCTCGATTCCTTACGGTTACGACCCGCGCTCGCCTGACGGGGTCAGTCGGCTCGGGCACCGTGTATCCCTGGCCGGGCTTTTTGCCACGCTGTCCGAGGCGGGCATCACGTCCCGGAAAACAGATGAACTCGAGGCGCTTTATAGTGCGCAAAACCCTGTCTTGCTGGGCTGGCTGGACGAGGCTGTCGAGCTGCTCGCACCCGAACTGCTCCGCATCGAGCACATGCTCGACCCCGAGGCGATTGTTTTTGGCGAACGGCTGCCGGCTGTTCTGTTCAACCACCTTATCGCACGGCTCGAGACGCGTCTGGAGGGGATGCGGGTCGGCTACAAATCCTATGGCCCCAAGCTGCTGCGCGGCTGGACCGGGGTCGATGCGGCAGCCATTGGCGCGGCGGCATTGCCGATCTATCAGGCGCTCGAGCCGAATCCGGCGCTTCTTCTGGGTCAGAGCACGCAGCATAAGCGGTTCTTGTTCTGAGCTTCGCGTGCTTGCTACGATGAGCGTGCGCACCGCGATCTGTGGCGATCTCTTGCAGCTCTAGGCTTGCAGGACCGATCGAGACATTCTTTCTCGAGCCTCTCGAGACCTGCCTGCCTCGAGGCCTATTTTGAGACCCAACATCCTCTACCTCCACTCCCACGACACGGGCCGCTACATCGCGCCCTACGGTGCGCCTGTCACCTCGCTGACGCTGCAGCGCTTCGCTGAAACCGGGGTCATGTTTCGCGATGCACATTCGGCTGCGCCGACCTGTTCGGCCTCTCGAGCGGCGCTCCTGACCGGACAGATGCCACATAACGCCGGGATGATGGGCCTCGCGCACCGGGGTTGGCTCCTTCACGACTACCGTCAGCACCTGATTCACAGCCTGCACGCGGCGGGCTACACCTCGGCGCTCGCGGGCGTGCAGCACATCGCGCCGGAGCCGGGTGGGGCCAAGCGCATCGGCTACCGACAAGTCTTACCGACCCTGGGGGCGCGGGCGGCGGAGATCTTACCCGCGGCACTTGCCTACATTCTGAAGCCTCACGATCAGCCGTTTTTCCTCTCGGTCGGTTTTGCCGAGACGCATCTGCTACCCAAGGCTGCGCCGCAGGACTCGAGCTTCGGCTACGCGCACGGCGACCCGCGCTTCGTCCTGCCGCCGCCGCCCCTGCCCGACGTGCCTGCGACCCGGCAGGACATGGCAGACTTTCAGGTTTCCCTGAACGTGCTCGACAACGCTTACGGGGCCATTCTGGACGCTCTCGAGCGGAGCGGGCAGGCGCAGAACACGCTCGTCATCATCACGACCGACCACGGCCTGCCGCTGCCGGGCATGAAGGGTCAACTCACGGTTCAGGGAACCGGCGTGTCGCTCATGCTGCGTGGGCCGGGTGGCTTTTCCGGCGGGAAGGTGCTGGACGCGCTGGTCTCACAGATCGACCTCTACCCGACGCTTTGCGACCTCTTGGACCTGCCTGTTCCGCCCTGGCTACAGGGGAGGTCGCTCATGCCGCTCGTCCGGGGGGAGAGCTCGAGGGTCCACCACGTCATCTTCAGCGAGAGCACCCATCACGTCGCCTACGAACCGCAGCGGGCGGTGCGGACCGAGCGCTACGGCTACATCCGACGCTACGCCGGACGTTCACGCCCGGTCCTCATCAACTGCGACGACAGCTCCAGCAAGGAGGTATGGCGGGCAGCAGGCTGGCAGGACTGCTTTATCCCTCAGACGATGCTCTTCGACAGACTCTTCGACCCCGACGAGCGGCAGAATCTGAGCGGGCACCCGGACTACGCCGAGGTCGAAGCTGATCTGGCGGGGCGCTTGCGGCAGTGGCAGGAGGAGACTGACGACCCGCTCCTTCTCGGTCCGGTCCCGGTGCCACCGGGCACTGTGGAGCGCAGCGCCGACGCCGTTTCGCCGGGCGCGCCGCACGTTTCGGAAAGGGAATGAGGCACCTGATGCGACGGAACAACCAGACCCGCTATGCCAAGCAGCGCCCACCCAACATCGTGTTCGTCATGGCCGATCAGCTGGGGGCCTGCCACCTGGGCGCGTACGGCAGCCCGGTTCCCTCGACGCCGACACTTGACCGCTTAGCGGCGCGGGGCGTGCGCTTCGACCGCTATTACACGTCAGTGACCGTCTGCGCCCCGAGCCGCGCTACCATCCTGACCGGGCTTTCGCCCGAGGTTCACGGGCTGACCCAGAACAACCTCGAGTTGCCCCGCTCGAGCCGTACCTACGCGCACGCGCTGCGACAGGTCGACTACCGGCTCGGCTGCTTCGGCAAGCTGCATCAGACAACGATGGCCCTGCCCCTGCCTGGTGACGCGCGGTTTCTCGGCTTCGACGAGGCGCGGCTCACCGAGGACCCGCGTCACGGCGCGTGGCTCGGGTGGGTGCAGCGTGAGCACCCCGAGCATTACGAGGCGGCCCTGGCGACGAGCTGGCCCGTGCCCTACCTGCGGGGCGCGGACCGGCGCCGCTGGCAACGCGCCTTCGATATCCACGTCAAACCGCGCCGCGAGGCGAGCCCGTGGGCGCTCATGTACCCCTCGCCGCTGCCTGCGGCGCTCGAGCAGACGACCTGGATCACTGACGGGGGCCTCGACTTCATGACGCGGCACTTGCGGGAGCGGCCCGAAGCGCCTTTTTTCTGCCACCTCTCCTACGTCGCACCGCACGACCCTTACGCGCCCCCCGAACCGTACGTCAGCCTCTTCGACCCCGCCGACATGCACGCCCGCACTCCCGGCTCCTTGGGAGGCGCGGGGGTCGCGGACGCTGGCGCAGAAGCAGCGGTTCGGGGGGTTTAAACGCGTCGCGCACGACCCGGCGGCGATCGCCGTGCTGCGTGCCCTCTATCACGGCTACGTGCGCCACATGGACGACGAGCTGGCCCGAGTGGAGAAGTTTCTCACCGACCATGACCTCTGGGACGACACGGTATTCGTCTTCACCACCGATCACGGCGAGATGCTGGGTGACCACGCGCTCGTCACTAAGGGGGTTGCTCACTACGACGCGGGGGTGCGCTGCCCGCTCATCGTCTGCGGGGCGGGTGTCGCGGCGGGCGCAGTGTCGGAGAGGCTCACCTGCGGTCTCGATTTCATGCCGACCTTTTGCGACTGGGCGGGCATCCCCGATCCCTGGCCGCTCGAGGGTCTGTCGTTCGCGGCGGCCTGTCGGGGAGAAGAGGGGAACCTGAACCGCAGCGAGGTTACGCTCGAGGCCGACTATGCGCCCGACCTGCACCCGTCGGTGCGCAGCATCGTTACCGAAGACGGCTGGCGCCTCACCATCTTCGACGAGCCCGGCTACGGGGAGTTGTTCGACCTGCGTGCCGATCCGCACGAGCAGCACAATCTCTATTTCGACTCCGGCTTTAGCCACCAGCGGCAGGAGTTATTCGAGCGACACGCGAGAGCCTTCATGCGGCGCGCCTCGGCGCAGCAACTGCGGGCGCTGCCCCGCGTCGCGGGGCGGGCACAGAGGGTCGCGGCGGGGCTCGAGCTGCAAGACGATATCCTTTCAGTCCGGGACGCCTAGCCGAACCATTCTCTCAACCCTGTCCAGAAGCCAGGGCGCTCGAGCTGGGCCTCGCCCAGCACATACACCGGGTCGGCAGAGAGCGTGACGGTAGCGTAGCCGTCTCTAGATTCGGAGCGAAAGGTTTTGCCCATCATCGTG
>JBMDWS010000269.1:0-1888 GCA_048594695.1 Truepera sp.
GGGTAGTAAGGCTCGAGCCCGCTTCACTGTGCCGGACATGAGCTGCTGTACCCCTGCGCCATCCCACGCCCGTCCGCTCGCAGCGTTCCAGAAGGTGCGCCTGAAGCGCCGCATTGTCGAAGCGGGCGTAGGCGCGCCCCAGCGTCAGGTCACCTCGACCCGTATTGACGAGTGCCGTGTTCCAGACGTGGCTCAGAAAGGGTGCGTAGCCGAGTGGGGCCACTTCGTCGTGCCACACGCCGTAGGTGTTGGGCCAGGGAGCGTGCGGGTCGGGCGCGAGGCCGACGACGCGCAGCCCGCGCTCCCCGAGCGCCGCGGCAAGTGCCAGCCCCGCCGGACCCGACCCGACGACCAGCGCGTCCGCACGGCTAGTCACGTACGATCCGGGTGCCCCGGTTTCCTTCGAGGGTTGCTTTGAGCGCGTCCGGTTCGCGCCCGTCGGCGATGATGGCAAAGGCTGCACCCGCCTCGAGCGCGGCGAGCGCCCCCTCGACCTTGGGAATCATGCCTCCCGCGATGCGTCCGTCCGCGATGCGTGTGCGAATGTCGCCCTCGCTCAGAGTCGTGAGGAGGCTGGTCGTGTCGGACGGATTGTCGAGCACACCAGGGATATTGCTGAGAAAAACGACGGGCGCGCCGAGTGCCCCGGCGACGGCGCTCGCGACTTCATCGGCATTGACGTTGAGTGCGCTGCCGTCCGCGGCGACGGCGAGGCAGGCCACGACGGGGGTCAGGTGCAGCGAGAGAAGACTGGTGAGGAACTCCGCGTTCACGCCCGTCATGCGGCCCACGAATCCCAGCTCTTCGTCGAAAGGCTCGGCCTCGAGCAGCTTCGCGTCTCGCCCTGTCAGTCCCACGGCGCGGCCCATCTCCCAGGCAAGGTGCTTGCCGAGTTGCGTCAGGGTGCGCTCGACAATCGGCAGGCTTGCCGCGCTCGTGACCCGTAGCCCCCGGACGAAATGACTTTCGATGCCCGCTTCGGCGAGCGCCTCGGCGATAAAGGGTCCGCCGCCGTGCACGACGACGGCGCCGGGCGTTCGGGCAATCGCCTGGGCCATGCGCAGGCGCAGCGAGGGGTTGGTCATGGCGTTGCCGCCGTACTTGATAACGATGGGGGAGGGGCTCACGGTCTCACGATGACATGTCCCGGGCGCGTCGGCAAGCTGCCCTTTTCCGCCCGATAGGGTCGTGGCTTAAGGGCAATAGGTTTCTAAGAAGCGCTTTGCTATGCTGGGGAGCCTCGAGCCGCAGCGCGGTTCTCACACGATTTCGGTTCTCACACGATTTCACGTCTCGAAAGGGCGAATGTTCATGGACACTCTCGTTTTTGGCACCGACGGCTGGCGCGATATCATCGGCGAACGGTTTACCTTTGCCAACGTCTCGAGAGCCGCGCAGGCCTATGCAGACTACCTCAGTGGGCAAAACACCCCGAGCGCGCTGGTGGGCTACGACACCCGCTTCAACGGCGCACGTTTTGCCCGGCGGGTCGCCGAAGTACTGGCAGCCAACGGGATCGCGGTGCGGCTGGCGGCGGACTATCTCCCGACCCCAGCCCTGTCGTTTGCGGTCAAGCATCTGGGGGTCGGGGGCGGTGTGATGCTGACCGCCTCGCACAACCCGCCACCCTACAACGGCTTCAAGCTCAAAGGGCCGTACGGCGGCGGCGCGACGGACAGCAACTACAAAGCCGTGAGTTCGCGTACCGCTGAGGTGGCCGCCGAGGACGTTCAGACCTTTCATCCCAGACTGCACAACGTTGAGCTCTTCGACATCCGTGAGGCCGACTACGACGCGCTTCTCAACCTCGTCGACGTCGACCTGCTGCGGAGTTTTACGGGGAGCCTCGTTCATGACGCGATGGGCGGTGCAGGCTCTGGCTGGCTGG
>JBMDWS010000027.1:0-1513 GCA_048594695.1 Truepera sp.
AGCCCGACGCGGGCGACATTCGCTTTGAGGGCAAGTCCATCGTCGGCAAAAAGCCCAACACTATCGTGGACCTGGGCATCGCCCGGACTTTCCAGAACCTGCGGCTTTTCACCAACCTGAGCGTGCTCGAAAATGTCCTCATCTCGCAGCACCACAAACTGCGCTCGACCTGGCTGGGGGCGGTTTTTCGCACCGCCAACTACCGTCGGCAGGAGCGGGAGATGCACGCGCTGGCCTTAGAGAAGCTCTCGTTTTTCGGCCCGCGTCTGATGAGTTTTCGTCTCTATCAACCTGTCTACGTTCTCTCCTACGCCAACCGCCGCCGCACCGAGATGGCACGCGCCATGGCGACGGGTGCGAAGCTCCTCTTGCTCGACGAACCGAGCGCCGGGATGAACCCTAAGGAGACTGCCGAAATCACCCAGATCATCCGCCGCATGCGCGACGAAGGGGGCTATACCATCTTGCTGGTCGAACACAAGATGAATCTCGTGGGCGAAATCAGCGACCGCGTGGTCGTGCTCGACTACGGACAAAAGATTGCCGAGGGGTCGTACCGTGACGTGGTCAACGATCCCAAGGTAATCGAGGCGTACTTGGGTAAAAAAGCTGCTGAAGAGGGGCGCACGGCGGGCCTAAGCGACGACGTGGTCACAAGCGATGCTCGGGGCGGAGGTGCGTCATGAGCGTCGGGGTCTATCCGGTACGGGAAAACGTGGTGCCGGTCCTACCTGCACGTGAGACGCTTCTCGAGCTGCGCGGCGTCACCACGCACTACGGCCCTATCCGCGTTCTGAACAACGTGAATATGACCATCTACTCCGGAGAAATGGTCTGCCTCCTTGGGGGCAATGCGTCGGGTAAGTCCACGACGCTCAAAACCATCCTGGGGGTGGTTGGAGTGTCGGAAGGGGAGATGTACCTCGCGGGCGAGCGGATCGACAACCGCAGCACCGCCGAGCGCATCGAACGCGGCCTCGCCGTCGTGCCCGAAAACCGCCGCATATTCCCCAAGATGACGGTGCGCGAGAACCTCGAGATGGGCTCTTACTTGCGCAACGACCGCCGGGCCATTCGTGAGGATCTGGACTACGTCTTTTCGCTCTTTCCCCGCCTTTCGGAAAGGCTCTCACAGCACGGCGGGACCATGTCTGGGGGCGAACAGCAGATGCTGGCGATGGGCCGCGCCCTCATGAGCCGCCCGAAACTGATCTTGATGGACGAGCCGTCGATGGGCCTCGCGCCGCTTTTTGTCGAGCGCATCTTCGAGATCATCAAACAGGTGAACGAGCGCGGCATCAGCGTGTTTGTGGTTGAACAAAACGCCAATATCGCCCTCTCGGTCGCCGACCGGGGCTACGTGTTGCAGACGGGCGAAGTCGTGCTTTCGGGACCCGCGCACGAGCTTCTCAACAACGAGGCGATGAAGCGGGCGTACCTGGGCGAAGTGTAGTCGTGCTGCCAACCCGTGAGTATGCGTGGTTGGCCTACGAAAGGGGCGACTACGACGATG
>JBMDWS010000270.1:0-5080 GCA_048594695.1 Truepera sp.
AGCGCTGTCAGCAGTCCGAGTTGCGACACTGTCGAATAGGCCAGCAGCGCCTTGAGATCGTTTTGCCGCAGGGCCATATACGCGCCCCAAATAAGGGTCAGCAGCCCCACGTAGAGGAGCACGTCCGACCAGGCGCTCAGGACGAAAAGCGGCGCGACCTTCGCCAAGAGCACGATCCCCGCCTTGACCATCGTCGCGGAATGCAGATAAGCCGAAATGGGTGTCGGCGCTTCCATGGCGGTAGGTAGCCAGAGCTGAAAGGGCACCTGCGCCGACTTGGTGAGCGCAGCCAGAAAGAGGAGCAAGAGAATCGGTACGAGGCTAGGACTCTGCCGCAGCGCTGCAAGGTCGAGGGTCGAGAGCTCGAGACTCCC
The DNA here is from genome assembly GCA_048594695.1 of Truepera sp. Classification (GTDB taxonomy): domain Bacteria; phylum Deinococcota; class Deinococci; order Deinococcales; family Trueperaceae; genus Truepera. The sequence goes on from JBMDWS010000270.1 coordinate 375, forward strand.
ACCAACCCGAATCATCAGGATGACCGCGATGAGCAGCGCCAGTCCCCCCGCCGCCGTGATCACGAGGGCCTTGAGCGCGCCGTCCTGCGCTGCCCGCCGGTCGCTCCAGAACCCGATGAGCAAGAACGATGCCAGCGAGGTCAGCTCCCAGAAGGCGAACATGGCGATGAGGTTGTCGCTCAGCACAAAGCCCAGCATGGCCCCGCCAAAGAGCAGCAGAAAGCTGTAAAAGCGCCCCTGCCGCTCGCCCTTCCCCAGATACCACGAGGAATAAAAGAGCACCAGCACGCCCATGAAGGCGACCAGCAAGGCAAACAGGAGCGAAAAGCCGTCGGCGCGAAAGCTCAGGGTGAGCCCGAGACTCGGCACCCACGCCAGCCGCTCCCCAGCGGGCGCACCTGTGAGCGCGGCAGGCACACGCGTCAGCAGAACGAGCGCGGGCACAAACGCCAGCGTCAGGAGGATGCCGGACTTGGCGCCCCAGCGCCGGGTCAGCAGGGGTGCAATGAGCGCCGCGAGAAACGGCGCAAAGACAGCGGCTAGCAGCATCTAGCGCGCGAAGGCCTCGAGCCTCGAGATCGCCCGCTCGTACGCCGGGAGCGTGCTCGCTGCCGAGGACGAAAGCTTGTAGCCCCCGACGAAAACGGTCGGCGTGCTGTTGAGGCCGAGCGTTTCGGTGGCAACGCGGTAGGCGTCCTGGATACGCTGCGTGTACTGTCCCTCCTCGAGGCATTCCGCCACACCCTCGTTTTTGAGGCCCAGCTCCCTGGCGAGCCGCACGAAGTAGGGTGCCGCGTCGCCCAGACCCTGCCAGGCCTGCTGCCGCGCAAAGAGCGCGTCGTGGTAAGTCCAGAACGCCTCAGGGGTGTTGGCCTCGGTGACGCACTCGGCGGCCTCACCGGCGAGCTGCGCGTTGGCATGGATCGTCGTGAGGGGCAAGTGATGAAACTCAAAGCGCACGTCGCCGCGTTTCAGGAGCTGCGCTTTGATAATGGGCAGCGTGTTCTGCGTAAACTGCGCGCAGTACGGGCACTGAAAGTCCGAGAACTCACGGATGACGATCTTGGCGTCTTTCGGCCCAAGGGTGTGCAGGGCCTCCGGGAAGGACGCCGCCGGAACCTCGAGGAGCGCCAGGTCGAAGGTCGTTTTGTAGGGCGCGGCCTTTCCTGTGACGTTCAGTGTCAGGACGAACTCTTCGACGCCCAACGGGACCGGACCCTGTCCGGCGAGTTCACCGATGCGCTGCGTCAAAAATTGCTGCAGGGGCTGCGCGATCCCCGCGCCGTAACCGCTCGCCGCACCGACGAGGTCAGCGAGCGCCGTTCGACCAGCAGCGTTCAATGTGGCCTGGCCCTCGAGCCCGTAGAGCCGCGCGTTGCGGAGCGTGGGCGTCACGGTTATACCCGGTGCGCGGTAGCCCTCCGCCGTCTTCTCGAGGCTCGGTACCCGTTCGAGAAGCTGCGGCAGCGGCTCTCCGATCTGCGCGGCGGCGTAGCCCCACAGCAGCAGGAGGGTGCACAGCAAGCGCTTCATTTCTCTACTCATTTTTCCACCCCGTAGAGGTCACGAAACTTACGGTTCAGATACGCGATATACGGCCCCGCATCGAGGTCGCTGCCGGTGGCGCGGCGCAGCAGCTCAGCGGGCTCATAGCGCGACCCGTGGCTGTGAATGTGTTCCCGGAGCCAGCCGAGAAGCCCCGCAAACTCGCCGCGTTCGATGTCGGTTTCAAGCGTCGGCAACGCCGTCACAGCGGCCTCGTAGAGCTGCACGCTGATGAGGTTGCCGAGAGTGTAGGTGGGGAAGTAGCCGAACATCCCGATAGCCCAGTGAATGTCCTGCAGGCAGCCGAGCGCGTCGTCCGGCGGGGTGACGCCCAGATAGTCCTGATATTTGGCGTTCCAGGCCTCCGGCAAATCCTCGACGGCGAGGCCACCCTCGAGCAGCGCCAGCTCGAGCTCGAAACGGATCATGATGTGCAGGTTGTAGGTCACCTCGTCGGCCTCGACCCGGATGAGGCTCGGCTCGACACGGTTGACCGCCGCGTAAAAGTCGTCGAGGGACGTTTTGCCAAGCTGCGCCGGGAAGGTCTCCTGCACCTTGGGATAAGCCCAGTGCCAGAACCCTCGGCTGCGCCCGACGAGGTTTTCCCAGAGTCTTGATTGCGACTCGTGAATGCCGAGGCTCACGGCCCGGCCCAGAGGTGAGCGGTCGTAAGCGCTGCTGACGCCCTGCTCGTACATGGCGTGGCCCGCCTCGTGAAGCGTACCGAAGAGCGCCGGGGAAAGAAAATTCGCGTCGTAGCGCGTGGTGATGCGCACATCGTACTTCGAAAAGCTCGTGGCAAACGGATGCACAGTGCGGTCGAGCCGTCCGTGCTGCAGGTCGTAGCCGAATGCCTGCACGACGCCGAGGGCAAACGCCTCCTGCTCCCCTTCGGGGAAAGCCTGATGGAGCGGCGCGTCGGAGATGGGGCGGCCCCGCTCGGTGAGGTCCCGGACCAACGGCACCGTCGCGTCGCGCAACTCCGCAAAAACGGCCTCGAGCTTGGCCGTGCTGCTGCCCCGCTCATAGAGGTCGTGGAGCGTGTCGTAGGGACGTGCGCCGGGGTTCAGGTACTCGGCCTGCTCGAGGTTGAGGGCGATCATCTCCCTGAGGTGCGGCGCGAAGCGGCTGAAGTCCGCCTCGGCCCTTGCCTGCACCCAGGCTGCCTGCGCGGCGCTCCGCGCTTTGGTGCTGCGTTCGACGAAGTCGCTCGGCAGGCGTGTGTTCTGCGCGTAATCGCGCAGCGCCAGCCCGACCAGGGCCGCGTCGTCGCCGGAGAGCCTGTCCGACAGATGCCCGAGCGCGTCCCCGAGCGCCGGGTCGGTACTCTTTTCGTGGATCACCTTGCCGAGCGTGGCGAGCTGCTGGCCCCGCGCCTCGGCTGCGCCGGGAGGCATATAGACGTTTTCATCCCAACCGAGCAGGCTCGCGGCCTCGGTCAAGTCGCCGACTTCGGCAAGCCGCGCCTTAAGACTCGTAAGCGTCTCCAGTGTTTCCGGTTCATGCGTCATAGGGTCAGCTTAACGTACCCTCCAGACCAAGGGAGATTCACGAAGGTGCATGCTATTCTCCTGTTTATGGATTTCGACATGTCTCAGGAGGCTAGGTCGCTCTTGACCCGAGAGCGCATGATCATCGCCGAACTGAGCGCACTTCTAGGCCGCCTCGACGCCGACGAGACCGACGTCAGCGAACTCAAAACGGCCCTGCGCGACCTCGAGGGCCTCTTTCTACTCGTCGTCTGCGGTGAGTACAACGCGGGCAAATCGACCTTTCTCAACGCCATGCTCGGTGAGAAAGTGATGCTAGAAGGCGTCACGCCGACAACAGATCGCATCACCATCGTGACCTACGGCGACAAGGCGAGAGACCTCGAGGAGGGGCCGTTCGTGCTGCGCCGTGAATACCCGGCCGACATTCTGCGCGAACTGGCCTTCGTCGATACACCGGGCACCAACGCCGTCATCAAACAGCATCAGGAACTGACCGAGGGCTTCGTGCCGAGAGCCGACCTCGTTCTTTTCGTCACCTCTGCCGACCGTCCCTTCACCGAGTCCGAGCGGCAGTTTCTGGAACTCATCCGCTCGTGGGGCAAAAAGGTCGTGGTGGTCGTCAACAAGATCGACATCTTGGAACCCGAGGAGCGCGAGCAGGTCCTCGAGTTCGTCGCCGACCACGCCGCCGAGACCCTCAAGGACACCCTCGGCAGCGCCCCGCAGGTCTTCGGCATCGCCGCGCGGCAGGCGTTTCGGGCGCGGCAGCAGGATGACAATAAGGCGCTAGCGGCGAGCGGCCTCCCCGAACTCGAGCAGTTCATCTCCACCTCGCTCGCCAGCGAGACGCGCCTCAAGCTCAAACTGACGACACCCCTCGGCGTCGCGCAGCGCCTCGCCGAACGCTACGGCGGCGTCATCACCACCGAACTCGGGCTGCTCGCGGGCGACCGCCGGACTCTGGACGAAGTCGAGCGCCAGGTCACGCAGTTCCAGAAAGACATGCGCCGGGAGTTCGAGAGCTACCTCTCGCGCGTCAAGACGGTGCTGCTCGAGGTCGAGCGGCGCGGCGACGTGTTTTTCGATGACACCGTGCGCCTCACCAAGATTCCGCAGCTCATCGACTCCGAACGGATGCGCGAGGCCTTCACCAACCGCGTCATTCGCGGGGCCGACCGCGAGATCGACCGCGCCGTCGGGGAAATAGTCGACTGGTTTATCGCGCGCAACCTGCAGCTCTGGGAAGACGTGATGGTCTTTATCCAGGACCGCCGCAAAGCGTCGAGCGAGCGCGTGATCGGCGAGGTCGGGGGCCGCTTCCAGTACGACCGCGACGCGCTCATTCGTGGCCTCAGCGAGAGCGCTGAGACAGTCAGGAAGAGCTACAACGAGGATACCGAGGCGCGTCGCCTCGCCGACGCGCTGCAGAGTTCGGTGCTGCAGACGGGCCTCATCCAGGTCGGAGGGCTCGGCCTGGGCGCCGCAGCGACCGCCGTTCTGACCGGGGCCGCACTCGACGCGACCGGGATTCTGGCAGGCCTGACGATCGCCGGACTCGGCTTTCGGGTGCTGCCCACCCGCCGCCGCGCCGCCAAAAAGAACCTTCACGACGAGATGCAGCGCCTGCGCGACGGCCTGAGCGACAGCTTAAGCGGGCAGTTCGAGCGC
>JBMDWS010000271.1:0-2082 GCA_048594695.1 Truepera sp.
TCTGGCCATCCTCTTCTATTTCAAGTACTTCAATTTTGGCGTTGACAGCATGAACGGGCTCTTCGCCTCACTGGGTCTGCCTTTCTGGAACGCCTGGCGCGTCATCCTGCCCATCGGCCTGTCGTTTTACATCTTTCACGCGATCTCTTACCTCGTCGACATCTACCGACGCGACGGTCCCGCAGCCTCGTTCTGGCAGCTCAGCGCCTACATCGCGCTTTTCCCCCAGCTGGTCGCCGGACCGATCCTGCGTTACAAGGACGTGGCCTATCAGTTCGCTTCCCGCACCCACACACCCGAAAAGTTTTCTGAAGGTTCACTGCGTTTTATGGTGGGGTTCTGCAAAAAGGTGCTCATCGCCGACGGCGTCGCAGGACTCGCCGACTACGCCTTCGCCCTGCTCCACCCGAGCGCCGCCGACGCCTGGCTGGGGGCGCTGGCCTACACCGTGCAGCTTTATTACGATTTCTCCGGCTATTCGGATATGGCGATCGGCCTCGGGCTGATGCTGGGCTTTCGCTTTATGGAAAACTTCAACTACCCCTATATCAGCCGCTCGATCACTGAGTTCTGGACGCGCTGGCACATCTCCCTGTCGACGTGGCTGCGCGACTATCTCTATATTCCGCTGGGCGGCAACCGAAAAGGCGCAGGGCGCACTTACGTCAACCTGATGCTGGTCATGCTGCTCGGCGGGCTGTGGCACGGGGCGAACTGGACCTTCGTACTCTGGGGTGCGTGGCACGGCGGGTTTCTGGCGCTCGAGCGCTCCCTCAACCACATGGAACTGTGGCGGCCCCTTCCAGCCATCATCGCCGTGCCCAAAACCATGCTCATCGTAATCATCGGCTGGGTGCTCTTTCGGGCGGCCGACGTGGGGTCGGCCTGGACGACACTCGGGGCCATGGCGGGAACAAACGGCTGGGCTCTAAGTGAAGGGTTTGGCTGGGAGATGACGGGGCTCGAGCTGACTTCGCTTGGCCTTGGTGCAGTGCTCGTCTACGTGGCCCCATGGTGGCGCACATATCTTACAAAGATGCCCGAAGCGCGGCGGCAAGTTTTCCTTTTCGTACACCTGACGATCCTGCCCCTCTTTTTGCTCGGCATATTCCGCCTTTCGGCCCAAAGCTTCTCACCCTTCTTGTACTTCCAGTTCTGATGTCCCAAAGCGATACACACAACCCGCTCCCCCGAAAGGGCTGGTGGCTTCCCGGCGTCTTTTTCCTCCTGATAGTGGTTCTGGGCACGGTCGCTTCGCTGGTTTCGCCCGCGACCTGGCATTGGCCCCGCGAAGGATCGTTCTGGCACGGGCAACAGGCCGCCCGGTACGAGAAAGCCTTTAACGAGGGACTGCCCTTTCGGGATGCGGCCATCGACACCTGGGGGGTGCTCGAGTACACCCTCTTCCACGAGGGCCGCCCGGGTGTTGTGGTGGGTATGGACGGCTGGCTCTTTACCGACGAGGAGATGACGTTTTACGCCGACGCCACTGCCGAGACAACCTGCAAGCTCGAGTTCGTCAAGAGGGTACAGAGTAACCTGCACGCTAGGGGGATAAGGCTCATCGTCGCTCTCATTCCCGACAAGTCGCGGGTATACGCCGAGTACGTAGGTAAGGCCCTACCGGGCTACACCCGCGCCCGTTACAGCGCATTCCGACAGGCACTGACCGACGCGGGCATTCTGGCGCCCGATTTACTCGCAGCCTTTGAAAAGGCCAAACCCGACGCGCAGCTCTACCTGCGCACCGATACCCACTGGACTCCCGAGGGTGCCGACGTTGCCGCTCAGGTGCTAGCTGAGGCTGCCCAGCAGGCAGCGGTTACAGGGCTCTTTGGAAGCCGTTACCGAACCCAAGTCACAGGGCATGAACCTTACCAGGGCGATCTCCTCGCCTTTTTGCCGCTCGGCGCATTGCAGGATCGTTTAGGGCCAGTGCCAGACGACCTCGAGACTCGCCAGACAGAGCCCGAGTCCACCGGGGGGAGCCTGTTCGGTGCCCAGACCATTCCAGTGACGCTCGTCGGGACGAGTTACAGCGCCGATGCCAAGTGGAACTTTACGGGCGCGCTGCAAGAGGCG
>JBMDWS010000272.1:0-2976 GCA_048594695.1 Truepera sp.
GTTCACCGTGCCGAAAGACGCAGCAGAGGCAGCGGCCCAGGTGAAGTCTCCATAGACCGTGCCGCTGCCCGTCAGCTGCAGCGAAAACCCGGCGGGCGTCGTATCAGGTTCGGTCACGACAATGTCGGTGCTCGTCAGGCCGGCGGCTGCGCCCTCGACCGCTGCGAACGCGCCCTCATAAGACAGGAACTGCACCACCACGTTCGCTGCATCGACGAGCGCGATACCGTCCGGCGAGCCGTTTTGCAGCCCCGCAACCGGAAACGACAGGGTACCGTAGCCGTCCCCCTGGTCGGGCAGCGTCCCGGTGAGGGCCTGTGTGCTGTAGGAGGCCCCACCGTTGCCGTTATAGGGCACAAGGTCCCAGCCCGTCAGGTCGGTCCCGGCTGGCCCGGCGATCTCGACGGCCTCCCCGGCGTCGGCTCCGGTGTTGTCGTAGTGAATCTCGTTGATAAAAACCGTTGCCGGGTTCTGGCTAAAGGCCGCCTCGAGGTTCGGCACGTCACCGTTCGAGCAGGCAGCCAGAGCGAGCGTCGCTGCCAGCGCGCCCAAGACCGTGTTTCGCTTCATCGCTTCTCCTCTCGCTCGAGTTCGCATGTGTTTCCCCTCACTCGAGCCCCCCAAGCACCCTAGCACTAGAGCTTCAGCGCAGCGTCACGAAAAAACGCGCCGGGTGTACACCCGGCGCGCCCCGTACGCGGATACGCGTTTACTTGCTCTGGCTGTAGAGTTCGCTCACCTTGTCCCAGTTGACGACGTTCCAGAACGCCTTGATGTAGTCGGGGCGGCGGTTCTGGTAGTTGAGGTAGTAGGCGTGCTCCCACACGTCGAGGCCGAGGATGGCGGTCTTGCCTTCCATCGCCGGGCTGTCCTGATTGGGCGTGCTCGTGACCGAGAGCTTGCCGCCGTCCGAGACGAGCCAGGCCCAGCCCGAACCGAAGCGATTGGCCCCGGCGTTGGCGAACTCTTCCTTGAAGGCGTCGAGCGAGCCGAAGTCGCGGGTGATAGCGTCGGCCAGTTCACCTGTCGGTTCGCCGCCCCCGTTCGGGCTCAGCCACTCCCAGAAGAGATTGTGGTTGTAGTAACCGCCACCGTTGTTGCGCACCGCCGGGGGCAGCGCGTCGGCACCCTTGGCGAGAATTTCCTCGATGCTTAAGCCCTCTAGTTCGGTGCCTTTGACCGCGTCGTTAAGCTTGGTCGTATAGGTGCCGTGGTGCTTGTCGTGGTGAATCTCCATCGTCTTGGCGTCGATATGAGGCTCGAGCGCGTCGTTCGGATAGGGCAGGTCGGGTAGTTCAAAAGCCATGATTTCCTCCTTGTGACAAATGGCCCTTAGTGGGTCTGCGTTTAACCTAGCAAAGGGTTTAGGGTCTTAAACCCTTCGGGCTTACAATAGCTCTCCGCCTTTGGGCCGATGCGCCTGCACCACCTACGGCGTCTCGAGGCTCGGTAGCAGCGTGATATCGACGCCGCTTGCGGGTGGGATAACCTCGGCAGCAACGTCGCCCGCGAGATAGGTCCCATAGGGCTCGCCTGCGTCGACGACGCCGTTACTGTTCAGATCTTTCCAGGCGTTGACGTGGTAAACCCCGGCGGGCACATTGGGCAGGGTATAGCTCGCTGTGCTGCCGCTCGTGGTGACGCGAACCGCCGGCGTATCCTCGCTTAGGGCGCAGACCGTCTGGGCGACTGGACAGGCAAAGACGTACGAACCGTTCAGGTCGGTCCCGGGCGCTTCACTGCCGACGTCGACACTGAGGGGGCGCACCTGGCTTACGCTACCGCCCGTGGCCTGAACCTCGAGGGTGTAACTACCCGACAGATTGCCCGCTGCGCTAAGCGTCAGCACCGCGCTGTCCCCACTCGTCGAGGCCGGATCGAAGCTCGCGCTGAGGCCGCTCGGCAGCCCCGAGACGCTGAAGCCGACCTCAGACGTGAACCCTCCAGAACGGCTCAGCGTCACGGTAACCGCCGCGCTCGCCCCGGCGCTCAGTTCAACTGCCGAGGGCGAGACCGAAAGCGCAAAGTCCGGCGTAGCCGGCTGCGAGAGCTTGGCGAGCGCAGCCGCCACGTCGATAAGACCCGCCCCGCAGCCTACCGAGCACGAACTATCGCTGATGGGTTTTGCCGTTTCCATCAGAACGTCACGCGCTTCGGCCCCGGACAGGTCGGGACGGACACTCTTGAGCAGCGCCACGGCTCCGGCGACATGCGGCGACGCCATCGAGGTTCCGTCGATGTACGCGTAGGTGTAGTCGCCCGTAGCGTCGTCGCGAACCGTCGAGAGCACACCGTCGGGTACACCATCCTTGTCCACATCCTCAGTGAGGTCGCCGCCGGGGGCCATCACATCGATGCGCGCGCCGTAATTCGAATAGCTTGCCCGTTTGTTGGCAAGCGTCGTGGCACCTACCGTAATCACCCCACCGCAGCTCGCCGGGGTCACGCCACTCGCGTCGACGTTGCTGTTGCCCGCCGCGACCGTAATCGCCGCGCCTGCCGCACTTGCGGTATCTAGCGCCTCTTGCAGTGCAGGAACTTCGCTACAGGCGTAACCGCCCCCGAGACTCAGGTTTAGAACGGCTGCGGGATTAGGGTTTTCCGGTACACCTGGCACATTCTCTCCCACGCTCCAGAGCACGCCGTCGATAGCGTCGGCAAGGGTGCCGTTGCCGATCCCCAGTACACGCACAGGCAGGATACGCGCGCCCCAGCTCACACCCGCCACACCGAGGCCGTTATTGGTCGCCGCCGCGACCGTCCCGGCGACGTGCGACCCGTGATAGCTGGACGCGTTGCTCGGGTCCGCTGGATCACCGTCGCGACCGTCGCCGTCGCCAGAAATCGCCGCGCTGCTGACGAAGTCGTAGCCAGCGACGAGTTTGGGGCTCAGGTCCGGGTGTTCAGCGAGGATGCCGCTGTCTAAAACCGCTACCGTGACCGACGAGGAGCCGGTCGTGCGATCCCAGGCACTCG
>JBMDWS010000273.1:0-6768 GCA_048594695.1 Truepera sp.
GCCTTCGACAGCGACGGGCTCGGTGCGGTAGTGTCCTCGAGCCGCGCCTTGACCTACCTGACCGAAGGTGAAGACTTCGCGCAAGTCTCGCGCCGCGCCACACTCGAGATGCGTGACGCCATCAACCGCGAACTCGGCCTGTAGACCCTAGCTGCCGCCCAAAAACGAGAGGATGGCCTGCGGGCTCATATTGGTGCGAAGTTGCGGCAAAAGTCCGAGCAGCTGACCAAAGCCCACGCTCGGACCGAGAAACAGCGCCGTGTAGCGCGTCTTGTCGGCAACTTCGGGGTTGGCGAAGGTCAGGTACGAGGTTTCCTCACCGCTGGGCACCTCTAAAAGCTCCTGCGAAGCGGGCGGGTCAGCGGCGAGCACAACCATGCGCGACTCGTTGGTCGCCAGAAACAGCTCCTGCGCGCTCGTCGCGTTGGTATAGACGTAGCGACCGATGGTGACCACACAGTCGCTCAGTTCCGCCATCGCGCCCTCGACGTCTTCCTGCACGTTGATAGACGTTTCCGGCGGGTGAACGACAACCAGGCGCGGATAGATACCGTTACGCAGCGTGGCCCAGAACGAGATTTGAGACGGGTCGGCGGGGTCGAAGGCGAACACGGCGACCGGATCGAGCGCTGCCCCTGCGCCCTCGAGGATCGGCTCCAGCGACGCCAGCAGGTCGGTGTTGCGCGGGCTGTCTTCCTCGAGTACCGGAGCAGGCAGTTCGTACCAGCTCGCGATGCGGGCTAGCGCAGCGTTCCAGGCGTCACGCGAGAAGGTCGCCGGGTCCCAGGTCGTGTCAAGCACCAGACGATCTCCCAGGTAGACGAACACGTCACGGTCGGGATCGTCGGCGGCAACGGGCAGATCGACCGTGCGCTGCAGGGGCGGGAACGAGGGCTCAAGCAGCTCGATAACGACCTTCAAGACCTCGGCCGCGCTCCGACCCGACGCCTGCTGCGCCAGCACCGCAGGACTAAGGTCTTCGCGCACCTCGTCGTAGCAGGGAGCCTGCGCCGCAGCGCTGAAGAGGGCGAACATCGCGATCATTACAGGGAGCAGACGCCTGATGGACATGCCGCGAGCATAGCCCATGAAACTGTCTGGGACGTGTGAGGGGTCTGAAGGGAGGCAAAAAGCGCCCCAGCACGCTTTCGGTGCCGGGGCGCGGCGAGCCAGTGACCATACTCGAGCGTCAGAACAAAATCGTACACATCTGGAGAGCCCGCGTGCAGCTCGAGCTCTAGGCCGTCGAACTGCTCCGCAAGCGCCTTATGGAGCGCCTCGGCCCGCTCTCGCCCGATGACCGAACTGTAGAAAAGGACGCCAAGCTCATAGTTCGCTGCCACGGGCTCCAGGAGCTCCGTTAGAGCAGCCTCGGGGCTCGGAGCCGAAACGGTAAGCTTCGTGTCCTTGAGGCCTATCGAGTCGCCCTCACGTACCGTCACACCGTCAAGGGTCGCGTCGCGACTCGCAGTAGTGACCTCGAGGGTGGTAGCGTGCTCGGCAGCCGCTTCCATCTCCCCAAAAAGATCCGCTACGTCCGCGCCTTCATCAAAGAGGACAGCCGCCGCCAGACCCTGACCGAGCGTCCGGGTCGGCAGCACCCGGATACGCTTTTCCGGTACCAGATCGGCCACCCGTTCGGCAGCCATGATGATGTTTTTGTTGTTGGGCATAACGATCACGTCGCTCGCACCGACACTGCGCACGGCGTCGGCGATGTCCTGCACGCTCGGGTTGTTCGTCTGCCCACCACCTACGACCCGCGCTCCGAGCGAGCGAAAGACCTTGGTCACACCAAACCCCGCGCTCACCGCCACGAGCGCCGTCTGGGGCGGTGCGACCTCGGACACATCGGCCCCGGCCAGAATCTCGGAATGCTGCTCGCTCATGTCCTCGACCTTGGAGCGCACCATCGTGCCGTAACGGGCGACGAGCGCGAGGAGCTTCTCGGGTTCCTCGGTGTGGATATGCCCCTTGACAAACCCTTCCGCCCCGACGACGAGGAGCGAGTCACCAAAACCCGAGACCTGTTCCTGAATCTCGCTCGTCGGAACGCTCACGCCCGAAAGCAGAAATTCGGTACAAAAGCCGAACGCTTCCTCCTCGAACTGCTCCTGAGCACGGGTGGTGATTTTGGGCGGCTCTGGAAGGTCGCGGCCCTCGAACGAGGCGATGACACCCTCCAGAACCCGCAGAAAGCCGAGCCCGCCCGAATCGACGACGCCCGCCTGCTTGAGAAGGGGAAGCTGCTCCGGGGTTTTCTCGAGTGCCTGCTGCCCGGCTTTGTGGGCGTCGCGCAGCACATCGAGCGGGTGCTTCGAGGCGGCCTTCTCCGCGCCTTCGGCAGCGGCCCGCACAACGGTCAGGATGGTACCTTCGACCGGTTTGACGACCGCCGCATAGGCACTCTGGGTGGCGCTACCGAGTGCCTCGATCACGGCCCTGGCCCCCAGAGAAGACTGGCTCTTGATGCTCTCGGCGAAACCTTTAAGGACCTGACTTAAGATCACACCCGAGTTGCCGCGTGCCCCGAGGAGCGACCCATAGGAGAGGGCGTGCGCGAGCGCCGCCATGGTCTTGGGGTGCTCTTCGGTCAACTGCCGCCTGACCGACTGCATGGTGAGGTGCATGTTGGTTCCCGTGTCTCCATCGGGAACCGGGTAGACGTTAAGGGCGTTGACTTCCTCGACGTAGACGCCGAGCCATTCGGTCGCGTAGGCGAACGCCTTGGCAAGTGCTGGTGCCTCGAGTCGGGCGTCGCGTGCCTCTACGGTGGTCATCGCTGGACCCCTTGAAAAGCCTGTTGCAGCATCATTCTCCCTCGAGCCAAGCGGCTACCGGCCTGACGACCATGCTAGCCCCTTGCACGTGTAGCAACGATCTTACCTCATTTGGTGTGAGAGCCGGAATAAACATGTAAGGCCGCTCACCCTAGAGCCCTTCCCACAGCTCGATATCAGTGCGGCTTTCGCTCACGCGGTATTCGCCCTGCGCCGCGACAAAGTCCTCGACCCGGCGCAGAAGCGCCTCGAGCCCCACCCGGTCGCTAGAAATGACGCTCACGCCGATCGTTTCCCAGGCGTGTTCGTCGAGGCCGCCGAGGCGCGCCGCCGACACGGCGAAGCGGGTCTTTAGCCGTTCTACGACGGGTTTGACCAGCGACCGCTTCTCCTTGAGGGAGTGAACCCAGGGCATCTCGAGACGCGCCTGAAACACGCCGAGGTAGACGTTTTCGTCCTTCACGATTTTTGCTGACCCCTCGAGCCCAGCACACGCCCGTAGACCTGTTCGGGGCGGCGTGCGTAGTTTTTGGAACCAAGTGCCTGCGCCGACACCGCGTCGTCTTCCGGGATCTGTACCTGCAAGTCGTAGACCGCTGCGTCGTAAGCGCTCTTGGTCACAGCCTCGAGGAGCGCCTCCCCCGCTTCGGGGTCGGCGGCAACGAGGCGGTTGACGTAGACCGTCGGGCGTGTGCCGTTCCAGACCGCCTGCGCCAACACGAAACCGACAACGTCTCCCGCACGCACAGCCACGAACGCGTGTCCGGTGCGGACATAAAACGACACGCTACTTTTACTCAGGAGCGGCTCGAGGCCAAAACGCTCGGCGTAGGCCGTACTCAGGTTCATAAGCTCTGCCTCGTCCTCGGGCATGAGGGGCCGGGCAAAGGTCGGCCTCATGCGCGCCACGCTCCAGACTTACCGCCCGTTTTCTCGAGCAGCCGGACGTCTTCGATCACTATGCCCTTACCGTGCGCCTTCAACATGTCATAAAGAGTCAGAGCAGCGACGCTCGCGGCGGTCAGCGCCTCCATCTCGACGCCGGTCTTGCCCGTCACGCGGCAGATAGCCGTAAAACGGACCCGCGCTTTGTCCTCATCGAGTTCGCCGCGTACCGAGACCTTGGTGAGGGGCAAAGGATGGCAGAGCGGAATGAGGTCGCTCGTCCGTTTGGCCGCCATGATGCCCGCGAGTTCGGCGACAGCGATGGGGTCGCCCTTCTCCGGACCTGCCAGAAGCGCGCCGAGGACTTCCGGAGGCAGCGTGACCTGTGAACGCGCCACCGCTTCCCGCGCCGTCTCGTCTTTACCGGAGACATCGACCATGACGGCCTTGCCATTTTCAAAGTGGTTCATACCCGAATTATAGGTTCAAGCGTGCAGGTCTAACGCTTCCAACGGTGGGGGTGCGACCCACGGCGTATAGCCTGCCTCAGCAAAGTAGAGGCCGTGAGGCGGCACGTTAGGCCCCAACTTCCGGCGATCTCTGGCGGCGATAAGGTGCGGAATGTCCTCCGGGCTCAGTTTTCCCTCCCCTACCCACAGCAGCGTACCGACGAGTGCCCGCACCATATTGCGCAGGAAGCCGTTGGCGGCGACGTGCAGCGTGTAGTCGGGGCCGTCCACGACGAGTCGGCAGTGGTACACCGTGCGCACTGTCGGGCGCGTCTCCTGCGTCGCCAGGGCAGCAAAATCGTGGGTGCCCTCGAAGCGCAGGGCAGCCTCCTGCATGGCTGAAACGTCGAGGCGCTGCGACAAAAAGAGAGCGCGCCCCCGCTCAAGCGCCGAACCCGCCAACCCCTCACGCAGCGAGCGCATTCGGTAGAGGTAGCGGCGGTAGAGACAACTAAACTGCGACTCGAAGTCGAGCGCAGCCTCCTCAGCGCGAAGTACTCGCACATCCGGAGGCAAGCGGGCATTCAGCGCACGTACGACCTTAGGGGTCGGAATCGTGTCCAGGGTGTCGTAATGTGCGGTCATGGCGAGGGCGTGAACCCCAGCGTCGGTGCGGCCCGCCGCCATCGCCCGCGCCCGTGCACCGGGAATCTCGGCGAGGGCGGCCTCGAGCACCCCCTGCACCGTCCGCTCGCCCGTCCGGGCCTGCACCTGCCAACCGAAGAAGTCGGTGCCGTCGTACTCGAGCGTCAGCCTAATGCGGCGCATGCTGCGCCTTGGCCCCTGTCTCAGGCTTGGGGGCGAGACCGAGCCGCTGAACCAGCAGCGGTACCCCATAGAGCCCCACGTAGCCGAGCACCAGATAGCGCACGAAACCGACGATCTGGTCGCGCTTCCAGGCTTCGGGCAAGAGGACGCTCGAGGCGACGAGCACACCGAACACCAGAAGCAGCCCCAGGAGCGTGACCACGACCTTGCGCCAGAGCGCTTTGGGCGGCGTATAGGGCGCAAACAGGGGCGCGCTGAGAAAGGCGGCCATACCACCCAGAATGAGATCGACCTCGAGCCCGGGCGGTGGGAAAAAGAGGTAGAGCGCCAGTGGCACCCCCACACCGAGAAGCGCCCGCAACCCCCGAGAAAGCTTATTCAGGTTGGCCCAGATGGGCTCGATAAAGGCCAGAACACAGGTATAGAGTGCGCCGATGACCAATCCGCCGATGACGTCGATGGGAAAGTGCATCCCCAGATAGAGCCGGGAGAGCGAAATAAGTCCTACAACGAGCCCTGCGAGTACCCAGAACCAGGGCCGCCGTAGCCACCAGGCTGTGTACCCCCAAAAAGTCAGCGCCGACTGCGCGTGACCACTCGGGAACCCCGGCCCGCTCGTCGGGATGGCTTCGGGCGTGCGCCCGACAGCAGGCTCGATGAGAAAGGGCCGACCAGTCCCGACCAGACCCTTGAGGTGAAAGTTGAGGTAGAAGCCGAAGAGCAGATAGGTGCCCACCCGCTGTCCTAGTCGGGCATCGACCGCCAGATAAAGGATCAGCAGCAGGGCGGTATAGACCCTTGAACTCCCTAATGCGGTTATCTGTCTGAAAAAGGTGTCTAGCGTGGGAGAAGCGAAGGTTTGCAGAAAGTGAATCGTTTCCATAACAGTAAGGGCAGTTTAGCAAGAAGGACATACTTCGCCTAAACATGTGCCCAGTGCGCGGTCCAGTGCCGAAGGGGAGCGAGCGCCTCTTTGCTGTAGCGCCCTGCCAGATCCTCGAGCATAAACTCCCCTGCCCAAACGAGGAATGTCGGCAATCCGACAAGCGCGGACTCTCCTGCCACCTTCTGGTATCCACGCAAATAGGCCCGGCGGAGTGTGCGCAGGGCTCGTCTCGCTTCCGGTGGAAGCTCCCGCAGATCGGGATTGATCGTGAGAATACTCAGTGTCCGCGCCACGTCTGCACGCGGGTCCCCGAGACGGGCGTTGTCCCAGTCGATAACGCCGAGAGCTCCATCTCCCCCGACCACCACGTTGAGCGGATGATAATCGAGATGCAGCAGGGCAACCACGCTCTTTTCAGGCGTCGACACCGCCGATAGCCCCGACAGACCCACGGTTGGAAGCCTGTGAAGCGAAGCGTGCAGTGCGCCAAACGCCTCCCCTAACACCTCCGTGTCTTCATGCGACTGCGCCAGTGCGTCTGCCAGCACCCTCTCGCCGAGCCAGCTTTGTGCCAGCACGGTTTGCCCTCCGTAGCACCCATGAAGGGAGATCTCCGGCACAGGAAAACCCTGCGATCTCAAAAACGTCAGCAGCGCTACCTGACGGGACGTGTGTGCGCTCGGAAGCGGACCATCCGTCTCGGGGTAAAGCCGCACTGCCACGGTTCGCGTGGACGCAATAACCCGCCACGTCGGTACAGGCGCATTGCCGCGAAGCCGTGTGATTTCCAGAGCACGCTCACCGCTCAAAGCTGCAAAAGCCTCGGCAACTGGTTCGGGAACGAGATTGGGAGAAGCGTCAGACACAGGGCATTGTAGAACCTCTTTAACGATCTCATGGTTATGGCCTTATCCTGCACTCGAGCCTCACCAATCCTTGA
>JBMDWS010000274.1:0-6565 GCA_048594695.1 Truepera sp.
ACTATTCGGGCAACAGCGTGGTGTTCGACCTCACGAATTTTCTCTATACCCGCGTGGTGGTCGATGTGCGCGATCCTGAGGCGGTCGTGCAGCGGGTCCGGGCGGCGATGACAGGTCGACTGTGAAAGCGGCGATCACAAGCGCTTCAGGACGCCTCGAGGCGTCTTTTTTATGAAAGGGGCACGATGCGCTACAACCGGGTGATCCTCAAACTGAGCGGCGGCGCGCTCGCAGGAGCGGACGGGTTCGGCTTTGCAGAAGCGAAGCTAAGCCACCTCGTCGACGAGATCCTGTCGCTATCTGATCTCGGCCTCGAGGTCGGCGTCGTCATCGGCGGCGGCAATATCCTGCGCGGCAATACTGCTGAGCGCTGGGATATCGAACGAACAGAAGCCGATAACATCGGTATGCTCGGCACCGTCATCAACGGCCTGATGCTGCGCGGGGCGCTTAAAAGACGGACTGCCAGAGAAGTTCGCGTCATGACCTCGCTGCCCATTGCGAGCGTTGCCGAGCCCTATATCCGTTTGCGGGCTCAGGCACACCTGCAAAAAGGCTACATCGTGATCTTTGCGGGCGGCAACGGTCAACCTTTTGTAACGACCGATTACCCTTCGGTGCAGCGGGCACTCGAGCTCACCTGCGACGCGCTGCTGGTAGCCAAAAACGGTGCCGACGGCATCTACGACAAAGACCCGAACCGCCACCCGGACGCGATCCTCTATAAGCAGCTCAGCTTCGACGACGTCATTCGAAAAGACCTGCGCGTCATGGACCCTTCCGCTTTTCTTCTGGCGCGTGAGCACGGGCTTCCGCTCCACGTCTTCGACATCGACAAGGTGGGTGCTGCCGCAACGATCTGCGGGGGCGGGGATGAAGGCACGTTCGTTTACCCCTGACGGTTACGCCCTGTCCGAGCGAACCCGTATCTTCGCGGCCAGCGTGCGATAGAAAGCAGCATTTTTCAGGTAGGCGTTGTGGTCGGTTTGCAGCGACTCGCCCAGAAAGAAGGCGCTGTCGTCTACCCCTTCGAAGATGCCCTCAGCGCGAAAGGAGAGCATGTCGGCATGGTCCCAAACGTTCCACCATCCACCCAGAAAGCGCCTGTCGGGAAACGGCGCCAGATTGCCCTTGGCCGCGCTGTAGTCGGGGCGGCTCTCGAGAAACAGCTTGAGCTCTTCGAACAGGCCGACCTGCGAGGCGCAGGCGCACCAGAAGTCCACATGAACGTCACGGTACTCGGGCGTTCGGGGCAGAAAGTGTGTCAGGAGATCGTAGATGATCTGCCCGCCCATGCTGTGGGAGAGAACGACCAGCGGCTCGCCCCCACGTTCTACCTTAAGCGCGTGGGCTTGGCGCAAAACGCCCAGAACCCGCTCGGGGATAGGGCCAGGAGCGAGAACATTGCCCCGCCCGTGCAGATAGGTAAACACGTCACCGATAAAGAGTGGCACGAACGCCTCGAGGGGCCGCCGGAGAGTACTCAGCGTGCGCAGCGCAGTTTCTCGCTGCTGCCGCGCTGCCCGTCCCAGCCCGGAACGAAATGGCTCACCGAAGCGCCACCATTCAGGGCCACGAGACCCATTCTGAACGCGTTTTTTGAACTCTATTTCGACAGTTCGCTGAATAAGCTGCGTCTCTGCCTCGAGGCTCCCACACGCCTCTAGATTAGCCTTGGTGTCCGCATCTCTAGCTACAACCCAGGCGATCTCGACGAGGTCGGGCCAGAGCGTGGTGTCGGGGGTCGCCTCTAGCAGCCCCTTCTCGAGAAGTGTACCGAGTTCCGCGGAGGTCAGGAACGCCAGACGTTCAGGGAGCGCGCCCTTTTGGCTTTCGCTCGAGGCCCGAAACCGTCCATCCCAAGCAAACGCAGCCGCCATGTCACCCCAGTAGGCGCGCAAGATCGGAACTTCCGCTGCGTCTGCCGCGAGCACAGGCGCGACGTGCTCGCGCAGAAGCGCCTCGATCCGGGTCCAGGGCACGTCACCAAAGCGCGTATCGAGCGGTTGATCGTCCCGGGTGGCAACGCCGTGCACATAGAGGATAGGCATAGCAAGGGAGATTATATCTTTCGGGCGCTAACGCCGTGGCGGTTGAGGAAAGGAGCCAGAGACGCGTTGGTTAGTAGCCGAGCCGCTTGTCGACCACATGTGTGAGCGGTTCGCCTGCATGGTAGCGGCGCAGATTCTCCAGAAAGATCTCGAGCGCCCGTTCGTTGTAGTGCGGGGTGTCCCCGGCCGTGTGCGGCGTAATGATGAGGTTCTCCAGCGTCCACAGCGGTGAATTCTCGGGCAGCGGCTCGGTCTCGAACACGTCGAGGCCCGCCCCGCCGATCCAGCCCTCCTGCAACGCACGCGCCAGGGCCGTTTCGTCGACGAGCCCGCCGCGCCCGATGTTGACGAGAATCGCTGTACGCTTCATCGCTCTGAGTTCGGCCTCACCGATAAGGTGATATGTGTCGTGCGTGAGGGGAAGCGTCAGGACGACAAAATCGGCGGCGGGCAAGTGACCACGAAGGTCGTCCAGTGCAACCATCTCGTCAATATGGTCGGCTCCTCTCTCCGGGTTCCGCCGGACCCCCACCACGCGAATGTCGAAGGCTTGGGCCAGCTTGGCAGTGTAGACGCCGATAGCCCCGGTTCCAAGCAGCAGCATCGTCTTGCCCGCGAGCTCGAAGCTGCCTTTGGGCTGGGCGGGCCACATGGCCCGCGACCACTGGCGCTCGGTCTGCTGGCGAACCGCACCCGGCAGGCCTCTAGCAAAAGCGAGGAGGTACGCCATGATCTGTTCGCCGATAGGGATGGCGTGAACACCCGAGACGTTGGTCAGGACGAAATCTCGCTCGGCGGCTTCGGCGTTACTCATGAGCCAGTCGGCCCCTGCTCCCCACTGCTGCATCCACCTGAGACTAGGCATGTCGTCAACAAACGAGCGGTTCTCGACGGCGACCTCGACGTCCGGCAGGAGGCTCTCGAGCGCGTCTCGGTCACAACCGTAGCGAACCGTGAGGCTGCCCGCCGCCGCCGCGATAGCCTCTCGCTGCTCAGGCGTAAAGTCGTCTTCGGCAAAACCCAGTAAAAGAATGCTCATGGACTTACCCTACCCGCTAGAACTCGTCTGCGCAGTAAGTCCTGTAAGCCAGAAGCTTTTTGCTGCGCAGGGCACACGGTTCACTAGAGGCGTGGAGTCTGTCAGCCTTCCCCTGCCCGTGACCCAGCCCTTTTCATTCCGGCAGACACTCGCGTTTATCCGCACCTTTTACGCCCGCGACTACGAGCGCGTTCCCGCCCACGAACAGATTCGGGGAGAACGGCTGCAGCGCGTCGTGAGCGTGCTGGACCGCGCCGTTTTCCTCGAGGTCGAACAGAAGACCGACAGCCTGACCTTGACGATCCACGCGAACAGTCTCGAGGACGACCTCATCGCGGCGACAACCGACCGGGTGCGTTTTTATCTCGGGCTGGACGATGACCTCACGCCCCTCTACAGCCGCGCCGATCCGGTCTTTTCAGGCCTCGTCCAAACGCTTTACGGCTACCATATGCTCAAGGTTCTGACACCCTTCGAGGCCGCTTGCTGGGCGCTCGTTCAGCAGCGCACCCCCAACGGCTTCGCCCACAAGACGATGGCAAAACTCTCCGAGCATTTCGGCAAGAGCCTGACGGTAAGGGGTGTCCGGTACACAGCCTTTCCCGAAGCCCGGCAGATGCTCCACGACCCGCAGGCACGGGTTCTGGACGCGACCAACAACACCCGCAAGACCGAGCGCCTTTTGCACCTCGTCCAGGCTTTTTCCAGGGCCGACGAGCCATTTTTGCGCCACGGACCCTATGGCGACGTGGCGCGCTGGATTCTTGGCATCAAAGGTTTAGGAGCCTGGTCGTCAGACTTTATTCTGCTGCGGGGCCTGGGCCGAACCGAGCACGTTCCCTGGACCGACACGGCGATGCTCGAAGCCATCTCGAGGGTCTATACGCAGGGTTTCGACGTCAGTTCGGGAGCCGCTCGCGAACTTGCCGAGCGCTACGGCCCCCATCAGGGCTACTGGGCGCATTACCTCAAGGTCGCAGCGTACGGCCCCACACTTCGAGAGGATGCTACACTTAAAGCCGATGAATATCCCGCTGGATAGTGTAACCGAAGCAGATCCTCCTAGTTTCCCCTGCCTAACCAAGAGTCAGCCTCGAGGACGCGTATGCTCGAGATCCTGATTATCGTTCTCCTGACGCTGGTCAACGGCGTATTTTCGATGAGTGAAATTGCTATCGTCTCGGCGCGTCGTCCCAAGCTCAAGGTTCTTGCCGACGAAGGCAACCGCCGCGCAGCGCAGGCGCTGTCCCTAGCCGAAGATCCCAACCGCTTTCTGGCGACCGTACAGATCGGTATCACGCTCGTCGGCGTCGGCACGGGGGCGTTCGGTGCGGCGTCTCTGGCAGGTCCTCTCAGCCGCTCGCTCGACAGGTTGGGCGTCGCTTCGTCGGTCTCGTACCCGGTTTCGTTCGGTGTGCTGATCGTCCTTATCACCTACCTCTCGCTGGTCATTGGCGAACTCGTTCCCAAACGCATCGGCCTCAATAACCCTGAGGGCATCGCCATGGCCGTCGCGGGCTTCATGAGCCGGCTCTCGGTCTTCGCCACGCCGCTCGTCAAACTTCTCTCGCTCTCGACCGAAGGACTCTTGCGCCTTCTGGGTCAGCGGCAGTCGGACGAGCCCGCCGTCAGCGAGGAGGAGATCAATTCTCTCTTGCAACAGGGCGCAGAAGCCGGGATCTTCGAGGCGAGCGAACAGGCCATCGTCGAAAATCTCTTCCGGCTCGGTGACCAGCAAGTCGCCTCGATCATGACGTCCCGGCGCGATATCGGCTGGATCGACGTAGACAGCGACACTGCAACCCTCAAGGCGCACCTCGAGACATACACCTACAGCCGCATCCTGGTTTGCCGGGAAAACCTCGACAATATCGTCGGACTCGTGCACACCCGGGATCTGCTCAAAGGTTGCATGGAAGGTCAAACACTCAAGCTGGAAAGCATCACCCGCAAGCCACTCTTCGTACCGGAAACCCTGCCCGTCTTGAAGCTTCTCGAGCAGTACCGCGAGAGCGGCTCGCACGTGGCGGTAGTCGTCAACGAGTACGGCAACACCGAGGGCATCGTGACCCTGAACGACGTGCTCGAGGGCCTCGTGGGCGACCTGCCCGAACCCGATGAACAGGCGTCGCCCTATATCACCCGGCGCGACGACGGTTCGTACTTGCTCGACGGGCTGCTCGAGATCGACGAGTTCAAGGATTTTCTGGACCTCAAGACGCTGCCGCGTGAGGACGACAGCGACTTTCGCACGCTCGGCGGTTTCGTCACGGCCTATATGGACCGCATCCCGTACGCCTCGGAGAGTTTCGCCTTCGGCGGCTGGCACTTCGAAGTGATGGATATGGACGGCAGCCGGGTAGATAAGGTGCTCGCGACCCAGGACACCGCTTCCCAGCCCCCAGAGGACGCAGAGGCGAGCGGCGAGGCAGCGATAAGCTAGGCAGCCGCAGCCTATGAGGCTACGACCCAGCCAGGTCCTTCGTTCTGGTATCGACAGCTGCGACACGCGCATGACGCCGCCAGCGAAACGTGCTAATCAGATGTGAACGTGCTGGAGCGTATGGACAGGCAAAAGCGGAGCGGTTGAGCTGGGGTTCTTGCTACCCATCTTGGATGGCCTACCTCGGGAGGGGGCGACGCTCACGAAGATCACCGCTAAATCGTCGGAAGAACGATTACTTGACGAAACTGAGCTGATCGCCCTGCAGGCTCGAGTACGGCCTTGGAACCGATTTGCCCTTATCTGTATCCTGCTCGGTACAGTTCTCAGGATCATCTGGGGGTTGTTCGTTCATCCCGCTTTCGACTTCGTCTACTCGGACATGGGAGGCTACGTCGAACGCGCTCAGCGGCTGGCCTCTGGCGGGTTCCCGAATCGCTACGACGCATTCTGGCCGCCCGGTACGCACATGGTGCTGGCGGTTCCGTTCGCCCTCTTTGGACCCGATCGGGCGGGGCTGTGGGCGGGAGCCGCGCTCTGGTGCCTCCTCTCGAGCGTCACCCCGTTTTTCGCATGGAGACTGGCGCGTCAGCTTTTGACCCCAGCTGCTGCCGCACTAACTGCGGCATTTTGCGCGTTTTGGCCCCTGTATATCACTTACGCCGGGTTCTTTACGTCTGAGACGCCTGCCCTAGCTTTCGGACTGGCAGCCCTGTGGCTTGGCTACCGTGCCCGAAACGCTCAGGGCAGGGCAGGAGCCCTTGGGTTACTGACAGGGGTACTCGGTGGGGTCGCTGTCGCCAACCGCCCGCAACTGATCCTTAACCTCGGGATTCTTGCCCTGTCAGCGCTGCGGAGGTGGCGGCAGCAGTTCCCGGCGCTCGTCGGCTTCGCGATCGGCCTCACGGTCGTGCTGTCGGGCGTCGTCTGGCACAACAGCGTGGCAAGTGGCAAACTGACAGGACTGAGCGAGAACAGCGGCCTGAACTTCTGGATGGGACACTGCGATATGGCGGAAGTGCAGACCCACAA
>JBMDWS010000275.1:0-9660 GCA_048594695.1 Truepera sp.
GTGCAGTTTCGCGTGATCGAGTTATAAAAGCGCGGGCTTTCGCGCACAGTGTTGGCCCCCTCGAGCGCGTTTCGCAAGATGGCCTGGACTTCGTCCGCTGAGAAGGTCAAGGGGTAGAGATAGACGTCATGGTCCTGGTAATTGGTGCGGCGCAGGATAAAGTCCCGTTCTGTACCAAAAGTATAGATAAGCTCGAACTCGCGCAGGAGACCGCGCAAGATGCCGTACTTCTCGCCGTTTTTGAGGCGCGCCTCGGCGGAAAAGGCGAGAAAGTCGCCCCCTTCGAACTCGAACGAGAGGAGGGTGTGGGCGATGACCTCGAGGCGGCTAAACGACTCGATGGCGATCCAGAGCCTTGTCGCCTCGCTCAAGGTGTAGGTGCGCGTTTCCCAGGCGGTTTCGTACGAGGTGCCCGGTGCGCCGTAACGAAAATCCCGGACGTGCCGCAGCGTCAGGGTGTCGCCCGTGATCACGGCCTCGACCGGGCGTGAAAAGTCGGGTTTCCAGTCGCGGGTATTCGAAGGGTGTTTGAGGCTGAGAATGAGGCCAAGAAGGGCGACAAGGAGGCCCAGGTAGGCGAGCGCGAGAAGGAGCATGGGCCAGTTTACGGGCTTCAGGAGCAGCGCGTGCATGGGAGAAGGTAGGGAGCACGACTAGAGCACTGTCACCCGCGCCCGTAGACTACGACATACTCGTGTGTCGGAGACAGCATTTGTAACGCATAGCGCCTTACTGGACACGCCTGAGAGGGTTTTACGTGAATATTGCGGTCTTGCTTCATAGCGGTGCGGGGGGGAGCGGTGTCGTCGCAACTGAACTCGGGATCGCGCTTGCCCGGGCCGGTCATACCGTTCATTTCGTCGCCAGCAGCGTGCCCTTTCGCCTGACCGAAATGGGCGACCCGAACATCTACTTTCATCAGGTCGAGAATATGGCCTACCCGCTCTTCGACGCGCCGCTCACGAACCTCGCGGAAGCCTCTAAACTCACCGAGGTCATCGAGGAATACGGCGTCGAGGTGATCCACGCCCACTACGCCATCCCGCACGCGGTAGCGGCCCTGATGGCGCGGGATATGACGCGGGTCGCTACGCCCCCAGCGGTCGTGACCACACTACACGGGACCGACGTGACGCTCGTCGGGCTCGACCGGGCCTACCTCAGGACGACGCAGTACTCTATCGAACGCTCCGACGTGGTGACGGCAGTGAGCGACTATCTCGCGGGCTACACCCACGCCGAGATGGGCATCAAGCGCGAGATCATGGTGATTCCCAACGCGGTCAACAGCGCGCGCTTTCGCCCGGACGGGTCTGCCGAGCTGCGTTTGCGCTACGCCCACCCGGAGGAAAAGCTTCTTATTCACGTGTCGAACTTTCGCCCGGTCAAGCGGGTCGAGGACGTGGTGCGGACCTTCGCCGAGGTCTCTGCGCACATGGGCGCACGCCTGCTGATGGTCGGGGACGGGCCGGACCGGCCCAAGGCGTTCGAGCTAGCTACCAAGTTGGGTGTTGGCGGGCGTGTGGCTTTCCTGGGCTCGTTTCCCAACGTCGAACACCTCCTGTCGGTCAGCGACCTGTTTTTGCTGCCGAGCAGCGAGGAGTCGTTCGGGTTGGCCGCGCTCGAGGCGATGGCTTCGGGCGTGCCGGTGATTGCGAGCCGCACGGGGGGCGTACCCGAGGTCGTGCTCGACGGCCAGACGGGCTACCTCTGCAAGCTTGGCGACACCGCAGGTATGGCGAACGCGGCCCTGACACTCCTGCGCGACCCGCAGCGCTACGCGGCCTTTTCTCGAGCGGCGCGGGAGCGGGCGGTCGGTGTTTACAGCGAGGACCGGGTTTTGCCGCTCTACATGGAGGCCTACGAGCGGGCGCTGGCGCTGCGGTCGGGCCGAAGAACAGAAGCCGGGCTTGCAGCCTCGGTGAGCGGCAGGTAGGGCGTCGCGTCGATCGCAAGAGCGTCCTTGGGAGGCGCGGCCACGAGTCCTGCCTCGAGCCGCGCCTGCGCTGCGAGCGCAATCATCGCACCGTTGTCGGTAGCGAGCTCGAGGGGGGGCACGCGTACGTCTAGGGTGCTCGAAAGCAGTCGCCCTCGTAGCGTCCGATTCGCCGCGACGCCGCCCGCGATGACGAGCGTCGTATGCCCTGTAGCCTTGGCGGCCCGCATCGTGGTCGCAACCAGGCTCTCGACCACGATGCGTTCGAACGAAGCTGCCACATCGGCCCGGTTGGCCTGCGGGTCGCGCCCAACGAGGAGCGCGACAGCTGTTTTCAAGCCGCTGAAGGAAAAATCGAAGCCCTTTTGTCCCCGAAGCGGCAGGGTGAAGGGGTAGGCGTCCGGGTCACCCGACTGGGCCAGCTTGGAGAGGGCAGCCCCTCCGGGATAGCCGAGCCCGAGCAGGCGGGCAGCCTTATCGAAGGCTTCGCCCGCTGCGTCGTCGCGGCTGCGCCCGAGCTCGTGATAGTCGCCCCAGCCCCTCACGTCGAACAGGCTGGTGTGTCCACCCGAGGCGATGAGGCAGAGAAAAGGCGGCTCGGCCTTGCCGCTTGCCAGGCTCGAGGCGATGTGCCCCTCCAGGTGATGGACCGGGATAAACGGCAGGCCGCGCGCCCAGGCCAACCCCTTGGCGTAACAAAGGCCAACGAGCAGCGCCCCGACGAGGCCGGGACCGTAGGTCGCGGCGATGTGGGTCACGTCGTCCAGGGTCGCGTTTGCCTCCTCCAGAGCCTGCGCGAGCACCGCGCCTATGACGCTCAGGTGCTCGCGGCTGGCCTGCTCCGGCATCACGCCGCCGAAGGTTGCGTGCAGCGCCGTCTGCGACGCGACGGCGTTGGACACGACCTGCCCGCCGCGCACGAGCCCGATGCCGGTATCGTCGCAGGAGGTATCGATTCCGAGAATCAGCGTCTCATGCACACGTCAAGCCTATCACCGAGGTATTGCTAGACTCGTAGGGTGGACGCTGCCGACATCCTCACGCGCTATCACGCGCTCGAGCCTGGGAGCCTGCCGGACGGTCGGCGCTACTGGGTCAAGCGCGGTCTGCGTGGCTATCCGCTCCATCCGGGGGTAGCGCTCCTGCTTGGGCTCGGGCTTACGGGCGACGCCCTGCTTGACGTGAGCAGCAGCGGGGGCTTGGTGGCGCTCGCCTCGCGGGCACGCCGGAAGCGGGTGCTCGAGGCTTCGCAGGCTGCGCTGCGCTGCGCCCGTGCGACCTTCGCGGAGGCGGGCGAGTCGGGGGTGGAACTCGCGGCGGGCGCGCCCTGGGACGCGCCACCTGAGAGCGCGGACGTGGCAGTGCTCGTGCCGCAGACCGACCGGGGCAGCGCCCGGGTCGAGGCGGAACTCGCGGGTGTGCAGCGTGCGCTGCGCGTGGGCGGGTCGGCCTATATCGCCATGCATAAGGACCAGGGAGCCAAGCGCTATGAGAAGCGGGCGCAGGCGCTTTTTGGCGAGATCACGGTGCTCGCCCGCGAGGGGGGCTGGCGCGTGGTGCGGGCTGTTCGGAAAAATGCGCCGGCTGCCCCTCCCGAGCCGCTGGCCTTTAGCGTGACAGGGCTCTCCCTGCAGGCCGCCCCGGGCGTTTTCGCAGCGGGCAAACTCGATCCGGGCACGGCGCGGCTTCTGGAGGCCGTACCTCTCACCACCTTCGCGGGGCAGCGGGTGCTCGAGCTTGGCTGCGGCTACGGCATCATTGCGCTCGGCGCATCGCTCGCCGGGGCTGAAGTTACCGCCCTGGACGACGATCTGCTGGCGGTGCGCGCGACCCACCAGAACGCCCGGCACTACGGCGCGGACGTGCGCGCCCTGCACTCTGACGTCGATTCGGAGTTGCAGGGCGAGACTTTCGATGTGGTCCTCATGAACCCACCCTTTCACGTGGGCAAACAGGTCGTACTGGACGTGCCCCGAGCATTTCTGGCGGCTGCCTACACGCGCCTGCGGCCCGGGGGTACCCTTGTGCTGGTGGCGAACCGGGCCTTGCCCTACGAGCGAGATCTCGAGAGTTTTGCCCACGCCGAGACCCTCTACAGCGACGCGCACTTCAAGGTTCTGCGCGCCGTTCGCTAGCGGCGTGTCAGGGACGCGGCCTTTCCTGCTCGCCGGGTGCCGTGCCCCGGCGTGACCAGGGGGTCTGGAAGCCGCCACTGCGCGGCAGCGGCGGGCGACCGGCGCGGTGCCAGATGTCGGGGCGGGCGGGTAGACCGCTGGGGGTAAGCTCGAGCCCGTAGCCGAGTTCGGTAAGGAGGGCACCGCCGACAGCCTCGAACGACCGGAGTTCGTGGAGTGTCAGCTCGGTGCGCCAGCCGTAGAGGTGCGGGCGGTAATCCTTGTCGAGAACCGACGGAACGATCCGAAACCCGTCGGGAGGCAAGCCGATGAAGCTGGTCAGTGCCCCCAGCCCGCGCGTGAGGTCGCTGAGAAGCGCCTCATAGGAGACGCGCAGGCAGCGCGAAGCGCCTATATCCCGCTCTGCAGCTAAACTGAGCCGGGTTTGATCTTGCCAGCGTCGGGCAGCGCGACCGGGATTACGCCCCTCACCTGCTTTTCGCCAGCGCGCTGCAGCCACCGCACGACCATCTTGCACGAGGTGGAGAAAGCGGGCCTCGGGAAAAGCGTCGGCCAGGAGGTGGAGCGCGCGGTGAGCGACAGGCTCGAGCCAGACCACGGCGTCGCCCCGCCCATGATCGTGCGCGTACGCCTCGACGAGCCTGCCGATCCCCTCGGGCGTCGTCGGGGCGCTCACGGGTTCGAAAGCGTCGTAAGCGAACTCGGGCTCCGCGAGTATGCCAAAGATGCTGCTGCGCGCAGCACGCAGGTAGCTGGCGCTAAAGGGCGGCGTCTCCACGCAGTCGCGGTGCGAGGCGAGCAGCGCGCTGACAAACGCTTGGCTGCCTTCGTCCGAACCGAAGATAAAAAGGGGCCTCACAGGGCGAGCCTCGCCGGGTAGGCCTCATGGGGTAAGCCCTGAACGGTGCGGGGTACGGCGCAACCAGGATATGTCATCTTGCCTCCTAACCTCGCCACGCATCATGCCCAGGGCTGCTTACGGTGAGGTTACGGCAACCTTGCGGTACCTGTGCTCATCCTGGCAACGCATTGGCAATGCGTCTCACTTAGAGTGCGCCCTCACTCACGCTGTAGCCCTCGCTGGGGCGCAGCTCGAGCACCTCCCCACCCTCGGTGAACGACCGCAAGATGTCCATGAGGACCGTGGTCGTAGCGTTGTCCACGCTGATCGCCGCTAAGGTCGGCCCGGCACCCGACAAAAAGGCGGCGCAGGCTCCGGCCCCCAGGAGCGCCTGACGGTGCGCGGCGAGGCCAGGGATGAGCGGCTCGCGGTAAGGTTCGTGCAGCCTGTCCTGCGAGGCGGCGCGCAGAAGGTCCGGTTTGTCGAGCGCCACCGCCGTCGTCCAGAGCGCCGTGCGGCTTGCGTTGAAGATAGCGTCGGCGCGGCTGTAGGACGCAGGCAAAACGGCCCGGGCCTCGCGGGTGAGGAGTTCGCGCTGCGGGATACCGAAGAGCAGGTGCCAGTGCGCGGGCAGGGGCAGGCTTTGGCAGAGATAGTGTTCGCTCAGGTTGGCCGACACCGTGAAGCCGCCGAACACGGCGGGCGCGACGTTGTCCGGGTGACCCTCGAGGCTGGCTGTGAGCTGAAAGACCCCATCACGCCCGTGCTGCCCGCCCAGAAAGGCGTCGGCGAGCGCTGCCCCCGCGACCAAAGCCGCCGAGGACGAGCCCAGACCCCGGGCTAGTGCAATGGTATTGCGGGCGTGAAAGGTCACGCTCGGCGCGGGCCGGCCCAGCCGGGCGAAGGCTTCCCGAAACCCTTGATGCGTGAGATTGTCGGCGCTGTCGGGAACCGTGCCGGGGCCACTGTAGTAGAAGTGATCCTGCGGGCTCAGGGTAGCCTCGACGCTCAGGTAGCGCGTGACCGCCAGCCCCAGACAATCGAAGCCCGGTCCGAGGTTGGCGCTCGTCGCGGGTACACGGACGCTGAAGGTGGTCGCACTC
This sequence comes from Truepera sp., assembly GCA_048594695.1. GTDB lineage: Bacteria > Deinococcota > Deinococci > Deinococcales > Trueperaceae > Truepera. The sequence continues at coordinate 6,016 of JBMDWS010000275.1, forward strand.
ACAAAAGCTCCATCCAGGCTTGCGGAATATGTTCGACGAGGTCCGTGGCGATGAGGCCGTCGCCATAATGCTCGGCTGCCCTGACACCCGCACGGGCGTGGATGAAAACGCCTGCACAGGCACGGGCGAAAAGGTCGTTCTCTCCCGCGCACCAGGAGGCCAACAGGCCTGCGAGCACGTCGCCCGTACCCCCTGTCGCCATGCCCGGATGGCCCCCCGTATGAACGGCGCGGCGTCCGTCGGGTGCGGCGATCACGGTGCTCGCCCCCTTGAGGACGACGACGGCACCAGCTCGCTCGGCGAGCGTTCGGGCTGCGCCGAGCGGGTCGCGAGTGATCTCGGTGGTCTCCCTGCCGAGCAGTTTCGACGCTTCTCCAGTGTGTGGCGTCAGCACGCAGCGCCCGTGCCCGCGCACGGCCCTGAACCAGTCGTCGCTGCCCTTGAGTGCGCCCGCATCGAGCACCGTGGGCGCGTCCGAGAGCGCGATAAGGCGGGGCAGCAGCGCGTCGGCCCGAGGGTCGAGCCCCGGCCCGATGAGGCGCACCTGTGCCCGGTTGCCCCCGATCCGGGTGAGGGTCTCGAGCGTCTCCGGGTCTCCGTCCGGTCCTGTGGCTGATGCCGTATATGGCGCTGTGCCCGACCCTGAGTCCCACTCGAGCCGCTCGTGGATGATTTCGGGCCAGGTGCCCGGAAACGTCCCTTCCGCTGCCAGCGTCACGAGCCCCGCGCCACCCCTCAGCGCCGCCCGGCAGGCCATCTCCGCCGCGCCCAGGTAGCGCGCCGAGCCCGCGATTACCAGCACTGTCCCGACCTCATACTTTTGTGTGTCAGCGTTGCGCCTCGGTAGGTGTTCACGAACATAATCGGGCGTAACTACCGTCAGATCCGACTGGGCTTCTAGAAGTGCCTTGGGGATGCCTATATCAGCGACCGTGCTGTAGCCGAAGGCGTCCCTTGCCGGGTAGAAATGGCTGCTCCGCTTGGCTCCGGCAAGCTGCATGGTGTGGGTCGCACGCACGTGCGGCCCCAAAAGTTCGCCGGTGTCGGCGGCGAGCCCCGAGGGCAGGTCGAGGCTGAGGATCTCGGCACCGCTATCATTAAGCAGGGCGATCATTTCAGCGATGTCGCCGTCCAGCGCGCGGCTCAGGCCACTGCCGAGAAGTGCGTCGAGGACGAGTGGGCGCGCACGCAAAGCGTCCCTGAGCGACGCGATCTCCAGCAGGGCGGGCGCTAGGCCGTGCGCCAGGAGGGCCTGACGCATGGTGCGACTCTCGTCCGTGGCGGGGGTGGGGGAGAGCTCGAGCACCGTCACTTCATAATCCCGCAGCAGGTGACGCGCGGCGACGTAACCGTCGCCGCCGTTGTTGCCTTTGCCGCAGAGCACGAGGACGGGTGCGTGGGGGGAGACGTGCTCCCGGGCAACCTGGGCCGCAGCACGGCCCGCTTCTTCCATGAGGAGCAGAAGGGGAATGCCCGCGTCGGCTGCGGCGCGGTCGGCGGCGCGCATCTCGCTGGCGCTGAAAAGCTTCATAGGGGTCAGTTTACAGGGGCGGGGTGGCAGTGCCGAGGGCTCTTGGCTGGGAGTTCGGCGTTCTGTCCTGCCGGGAGAGAGGGATGGGGTTCTGGACCTGAAGGCCATGCGCGCCCGGGCGAGGGTATGAAGGCGCGATCTACGATCCTTTATCCCTTGGGCCGTGACCTGTCTGCGCCCGACATCGAGTTGCGAAGGACTGCACTCAGGTCATCGCTCATGCCGAAGCGGTTTTGGCTCTTGGCAATGATTTCCTGAACGTTCGTACCCACCGGCGCGCTCAGGGCTGCCCGCCAGTCGCTTACCATCTCGACGAGATCCAGCAGGTTCATGCCGGAGATGCCCGTTTCGTAGTGCTCGGGGTGATGGCTGTTGTGGGCGTAGTGGTGAAGCAGCGCTTGAGATAAGGTGTCTAAGTTTTCGAAGTACCGCTTCGAGCCGTAAGACGCATCGTAAGGACCCTCGGCAGCGTCGGCAAAAATGATGAGTTCGGGCGGGCACAGCTTGGAATTGTCGTGGCAGATGGCCCGGTAGAAGATGCGAGCGGCAAAGCCCATCATGTAGCGTCCCACCCTGACTTTGTGCGCCAGGGTGACCCTCACATGAGCAAGCGCTTTTTTCGGCCTGCGCGTGAACATACAGGTATCCTTTCACAGCAGCGTTCGCTTTACGTCCCGATCCGTGGAGAGGTTCAGCTGCCCATGTTGGGGTTAGACCACCGCTCCAGCGCTGCAATCAAGCCGCGTGTTTCGCATGCTTGCTACCTGAAGCACCTACCGTCTTGGCCTCCAGTTTTAGCGGATACCGAGGCCGTAGGCGAGGAGTTTGAGATACTCGCTGGCGGTTGCGCCCGCCGTGCTGCGACCCTGCCACCAGCTCTGAACGTAGCCGGGTAAGCTGCGGCTCGAGGTTCCCTCTACAGGCAGTACACGGATATTCGGACCGTCATGAAAAAGTGCGTCGAAAACAAGTCTCGAGCGCCTTGTATGCCAGGGCGAGGTTACGACTAGAAGTGACGGCCCCTGCAGACGTGCGAGGGTTGAACGTATCCGGAGCGCCTCGCCGTAGGTACTCCAGGCAAACCGAGGAACCACGATGATATCTTCGGGCGCAACGCCTTGGGCCAGTGCGAGGGCGCGAACCTGCTCGAGGTGCGCTGTTCTCTCGTCCGGGGTCGCCAGCGGCAGGTTGGTCAAAAGAAGTTTGCGTGCGTATCCGTTTCGGTAGAGTCGCGCCGCGGAGGTCACGCGCTCGAGGTCGCCTGCTAGCGGCACGACGTAGTCTGCCCTCGCCAGCCCGTCGGAGACGACCAGAAAGGAGGCGATCGCCGGAAGCCAGAGGCCCCGACTCAGGATCAGCGCCACCAGCCCGAGGACGACAGTCAGCCACGCGAAGGTAGAGGCTTCGTGCGCGTAGGCTTCCCGCCCCTGCGGTAAAGCGACCGTCACGGGTCTGGATTTTTCTGTGGGTGACCGTCTGCCAGGCGTGCCAGGAGAACTGCCGCCGGGGGTCACGTGGGCTCGAGGTGGCGAACCACCCGCGCCGGTATCCCGACGACCATGGTCAGCGGACTCACGTGGCCCGTGACCAGCGAGCCCGCGCCGACGACCGACCCCCGACCGAGATGGACGCCCGCAGCCAGAATAGCCCCGGCCCCGACAGCCACGTTGTCTTCGATGATGGGGCCGCGTACGTGGTCCTCCGAGTAGCCCTCTCGCCCGATGGCGTTGTCGTTGACCATCATGACGCCGACGCTGATAAAGACGTCTTTGCCAACCGAACAGTTGCCGGTCACGTGCGACAGGTCCATGACCTTCGTGCCGTCGCCGATGGTGGCGCTGTAATGAACGGTCGTGTGACGGCCGATCACGCAGCGTGCGCCGATGCTGCAGCCCTCCCGGATGGAGGCGCCGTCCCCGAGGAGCGAGCCCGGCCCGATGGTGACGTCGTAGAAGATGACGGCGTGTGGTCCGACCGAGGTGTTGTCGCCGATCAGTACCCGTTTCTCGAACGTGATGGGCCGTGCCAGAGCGCCTGCGCCCTTGGGCTCCTTGCCGATATGCGCACCCGGAAAGACCTCGACCCCGTCGCCCAAGACCACGCCGCTTTCGATC
>JBMDWS010000276.1:0-10250 GCA_048594695.1 Truepera sp.
GTTTTAGCGAAAGTGTAGGCCCCTCCGATGTTCCCTGGCGGCAGATGTGGTCTCATAGGGCAAGCGGAAAAGAAACGTCTCGAGCGCCAACGCTAATTTCAGCTGTTGGGCTGCTCTGTCGTCTCTGAACGTCCGTGCGAAAGGATTTTCGATATGGCTAACGAACTCATGGGCCGCACCGTCGCCCTACTTCTCGCCCCCGCAGGCACCGAAGAACCCGAATTCCGCGATCCCAAAAAGGCGCTCACAGACGCGGGCGCGACTGTTCACGTCGTCAGCACGAAAACCGGCGAGATCCAGACCGTCAACGGGGACCTCGAGCCGGGCGGTAGCTATACGGCAGACAAGACCTTCAGCGAGGTTTCCGCCGATGATTACGATGCGGTCGTCATTCCAGGCGGCACTGTCGGGGCCGACAAGCTACGCGGCGACCCGGACGCTGTGAGCTTTATCCGCGCCTTTTTTGAGCAGGGCAAGCCCGTCGGAGCCATCTGCCACGCGCCCTGGACGCTGATCGAGGCCGACGTCGTCAAGGGTCGGACCCTAACTTCGTACGCGACAGTCCAGACCGATCTCCGCAACGCCGGAGCCACGTGGCAAAACGCCGAGGTCGTGGTGGATCAGGGCCTCGTGACGAGCCGCACGCCTGAAGACCTGCCCGCCTTCTGCGCCAAGCTCGTCGAGGAGATCGGTGAGGGCAAGCACAAAGGCCAATCGCGGAGCGTCTAGTTCAGGCGCGGGTCAACAGTTCGGCTTTGAGCGCGTCCAGCGTCGGTTGGAGTGGTGGGGCTCGGTGAGCCGGGCGCTCGAGCCGTTCTAACTCCTCGACTTTCGGCAGCGAGATATTCAGCGTCGCTTCGACCGTGCTCTCGAATTTGGCAGGGTGCGCCGTTGCCAGAACAATCGCCGGGGCAGTGTCGCCCGTATCTTCACGGTAGCGCAGAACGGCCTCGAACCCGACTGCCGTATGCGGACAGGCAACGTAGCCGTGGGTCTCATAGATCTCGCGGAGGCGGGTGCGCGTGACGGCGTCCGTGACGGATGTGCCCCAGATGTTGCGTTCACGGAGCGCGTCGCCCCCGGAGAGCGCGTACAGGCGCTCGAAATTACTCGGCGCGCCCACATCCATAGCGTTGGAGAGGGTCGCTACAGTGTCCTTGAAGGCCCCCTGCGGGTAGCGAGACTCGAGAAAGCCCGGAAAAAAATCGTTGGCGTTATGCGCCGCGATAAAGCGCGGAATGTCCGCGCCCATCTCGCCGGCAATGACGCCCGCCATCAGGTTACCCAGATTGCCGCTCGGAACGCAGAAAACCGCGTCCGCTAAGCCGAGCGCCCGGGCTTGCAGGACGGCCCACACGTAGTAGCTCGACTGCGGCAGAAGGCGGCCCAGGTTGATCGAGTTGGCCGACGAGAGGCCAACCTCGCGCAGCTCGGGGTCCACGAAGGCTGCCTTGACCAGCCGCTGACAGGCGTCGAAATCGCCCGCGACAGCATGGGCGCGCACGCCGGGACGCGGCGCGACGAGCTGCCGTTCCTGCACCTCGCTGACCATGCCCTCGGGGTAGAGCAGCACCACCTCGATATTGTCCTGCCCAGCGAAGCCGTCAGCGACGGCGCTGCCCGTATCGCCCGAGGTCGCCACCAGAATCGTGATCTTTTCGCGCTCGCTCTGCAAAAAGGCGTTCATCAGCCGGGCCATCGTCCGGGCGCCCACGTCTTTGAACGAGAGCGTGGGGCCGTGGAACAGCTCGAGCACCGCCAGATCATCGCTCAGACGCTCGAGCGGCACGGGAAAGTTCAGGGCGTCGGTCGTTATGGCCCGAAGCTCCTCGGCGCTCAGCTCGCCGTCCAGCCAGGGCGTCAGAATCGCGAAGGCGAGGTCTGCCAGACTCGCAGCCTCCCTCCAGCTCTCGTCTAGCTGGGGAATCCGCTCGGGGATATAGAGCCCGCCGTCAGGAGCCAGCCCTGAAAGAAGCGCCTCGCGAAAGGGAACCGGGCGTTTTTGAGGGTCTCGGGTGCTGTAATAGTTCATAGTTGTCTACCTAACGAACCCAAGGGCTAAGCCGGTTTGGGTCGCTTGAACTGCATGTAGTGCCATGTTACGCCGTTGGCCTGCATGTCCTGGTTGCCGGTTTTTGCTTGACAACGTGCCTGAGCATCTCCCAGCCATCCTCACCAGCGAGCCTGACGTTGCCCGTTAACGTCCAATTGAACTCCTGCGTAATACCGCGCCCTTTGTAATCGAAGCGAACCGACAGGTACTCCCAAACGGTTCTCATGACTGCTCGCTGACCAGCAGCACCTCGCCGAGCGGTTGAGCCTCGTAGTCCGTCGGCATGGGCGCGGCGCGGCGCAGTGGGCTCGGACCGGGGCGTCCGGCGAGAGCGCTCATCACATCGGCCAGAACAGCGCTCGCTGTCGGAGCTGCGCCAGCACCTGCACCCGTAATTAGGACTTCGCCCACGGCGCTGCCGCGAAAGACTAGCCCGTTGCGGGTACTCGCCGAGCCCGCGAGCGGGTGTTCCGGGGGCAGGTAAACGGGTCGTACCGACGCCTTCCAGGTATCGCCTTCGGGAACGATGCTGCCGACGAGCCGGAGCCGCCCGCCATCCTCCATCGCTTCCTTGACGATCGCCGGGGTCAGGTGGCGGATGCCGTGCGTGTTGGCCCGTACCGATTCCCAAGAGAAGGCCGGATCGAAGGCGAGCCGTCCCATGATGGTGAGCTTGTGGGCCGCGTCGAAACCGTCGACGTCGGTACTCGGGTCGGCTTCGGCGTAGCCTAGGGCCTGCGCTTCCTTGAGAGCCGCCTTGAAATCCGCGCCTCCCTCGAGCTCCCCCAAGATGTAATTGCAGGTGCCATTTAAAATCGCGTGCAGCTCGAGCGGTTTGGAGCCGCGCAGCGCGCCCGCGAGCGGTTCGATAGCAGGCGTCCCGGCCATCACCGAGGCCTCGAAGTAGAGCGTTCCAGCGTCCATATAGGGCACGTAGGCGTCCCAGTTTTCGGCCAGGACGGCCTTGTTGGCGGTCACCACGCGCTTGCCCGCCTCAAGCGCCTCCAGCATCAAGGTGTTGGCGGGCTCGAGGCCACCCAAAACCTCGACCAGGATATCGCTCTCGGCTAGAACTTCACCGGGGTCGGTCGTGAGGGCGCGCATGGGCACATCGTCGGCACGCGTTTTCTCAGGGTCGCGCACGAGCACTTTCGAGATGGTCGCGTCGAGACCAGCTTCCGCGAGCAGCGTGCAAAAGCCGCCCCCAACTGTCCCCGCGCCCAAAAGTCCAATTTTTTGTACCCGTCCGGCCTCAGCACCCCGTGTCATGGGGCGAGAATATCACGGGAGGCCGGGGGCCGCTTGTCCCGAACGTCGGAGGTAAGCCGGGCGTTCACCCCTTAGACTCCGGTTCATGAGCAGCACTCCTTCTCCAACCCTCGGCATCGTCTCCTCGAGCCTCGACCCGAACAGCCGCAGTGCCCGGCTCGCCCGGCGCTGCGAGATGTGGCTGGAGGACCAGGGCGTTCCATGCGACCTCATCGACCTCAAAGAAACCGCCCCCCAGCGCTTCGACAACCATTCGGTCTACGAGACCGCCGCCTACCACGACCTGCACGAACGGGTCGCCCGCGCCGATGGGCTCATCCTCTGCACGCCCATTTACAACTGGTCGGTAAGCAGCGAACTCAAACGGCTTATCGAGGTCACGGGCTCGACGCCGCCGGACGGCTCCCTGCGCGGAGCCTGGTTCGATAAGGTTGTGACGTTCGCCGGGGCTGCCGGGTTGCCGCACAGTTATATGGCGTTCGGCACGCTCGCGAGTTCGCTCATGCTCGACTTCAAGTGTGTGGTCAATCCGTATGGGCTCTACGTCACCGGGCACGACTGGAGCGGGGACGAGCTAGGGGTGGCGGCGCAGGCGCGGCTCGAGAAGACTCTGACGGTGATGCTCGAGCTGACCACCCTCCTGCGGGGTCGCACCTACCGCTCCGACTGGGAACTCTAGAACCCCGAGAAGCTTGCTATACTTCACCTTTGGAAACGCGCTGGCTGAGCGCGAACTTTAGACCCCTTTTTGTACCCGTTTAGGAGTTTCATGCTAGGAATCGGTATCGTCGGCTTGCCCAACGTCGGCAAATCCACCCTCTTTAACGCCATCACCAAGGCCAGCGTCGAGGCAGCCAACTACCCCTTTGCCACCATTGACAAGAACGTTGGTGTGGTCGCTGTCCCCGATGAGCGCCTGACGGCCCTCAAAACGCTCTACACCAAAGGCGACCGCGTACCGCCTGTCGTACCAACCACCGTCGAATTTGTCGACATCGCCGGACTCGTCAAGGGCGCGAGCCAGGGCGAGGGACTGGGCAACCAGTTTCTCGCCAACATCCGCGAGGTCTCGGCGATTGCCCACGTGGTGCGCTGCTTCGAGGACGAGAACATCCTGCACGTCGCCGGGGCGGTAGATCCGCTAAGCGATATCGAAACCATCGACACCGAACTGGCGCTGGCTGACCTGAGCGCCCTGGAAAAGCGCGTCGAACGCCTGCGCCGCAGCGCCAAGAGCAACAAGGACGACGCCGAACTTCTGGAGGCAGCGCAGGCCCTTATCGCCAAGCTCTCGGACGGTGTGCTGGCACGCTCGAGCGGCCTCGCGGTTCCTCAAGAACTCAACCTGCTGACTGCAAAGCCGGTCGTTTACGTCTGCAACGTCGCTGAAGAGGACGCAGCTTCCGGCAACGCCTACGTGGAGCGGGTGCGCGAGCACGCCGCCAAGGAGGGGGCCGAAGTGGTCGTCATCTCCGCAAAGCTCGAGCAGGAACTCGGCGAACTCTCGGACGAGGAGGCGGGCGAATTCCTCGCGGAGTACGGCCTCAGCGAGCCCGGCCTGGGACGCCTTATCGGCAAGGGCTACGACGTTCTGGGCCTGTTGACCTTTCTCACGGCGGGCGAAAAAGAGGTGCGCGCCTGGACCGTCACCAAGGGCAGCAAAGCGCCGCAGGCCGCGGGCGAGATCCACACCGACTTCGAACGCGGCTTTATCCGGGCCGAAGTCATCGCCTGGGACAAGCTCGTCGAAGCTGGGGGAACCGTCGCAGCCAAGAGCAAGGGCTGGGTCCGCACCGAGGGCAAGGACTACGTTGTGCAAGACGGCGACGTAATGAATTTTCTCTTCAACGTCTAGCCCGTCAACTAGCCAGCCCCCAAGCGTGCCGTCGGTCAGCCGAGCACGCTTGGGGGCTAGTTCGTAAAGTGGCGCTCAATTGCATCGTAATGTGGGCGTTTATTGCGTTTTGGCAGCCGCTCTATACTCGGGTGAGTTTACCGAAGATGATTCCGCGCTCCGGAAAAAGGAGACCGCTGGCTATGAGCAGTACGCCACCCGCAAAAGGCGTTGTGACACAAAACGATTATAGCGACCTGCTGACTTTCGGCGCAGGCGAGGTGGCTCTCTACCCCGGTGCCGCCGACCGTCTTTACCGTGTCCGCAAAGGTCTTATCCGCATTCATATGGTCGACGATGAGGGTAACGGCCTGACGCTACGCTACGTCAAACCCGCGGGCTTCTTCGGCGAAGAGTCCCTCGTTGGGCTGCCTCGCCTCTACTTCGCCGAGGCTGTCACCGCCGCCGAGGTCGAAGCCATAAGCCCCGCGACGCTCGAGCTGCCCGAACAGACCACCCTCATTACCCACCTTGTCGAAGCTCTAGAGCGGCTCTACCGGTCGCTCTACCGCCTGAGCGGCAAACGTCTCAAATCGCGTATCGCCGCCGAACTCCTCGATCTGCAAGACAGCGCCCTGTCCACCTCCGGTGAAAACGGTGAGGCCGTCGTCCGCATTACCCACGACGATCTCGCGGCGGCGGTCGGCTCGGTCCGCGAAACCGTCACCAAGGTCGTTGGGGAACTCGTGCGCGAGGGTGCCATTCAGGCGGGGTACGGCAAGATATCTCTGACGAACGTCGCGACACTCCGCGCCATCGCAGGCGAGTAGAAAAGTTGGAGGCGGCAGCTTACCCGCAGCTGCCGCCTCATTCAGCGACTCGAGCCTCGATGAAAATTTAGCGCTTCGGGCCTGACAGGCGCTCGGCGAGCGGTAACAGCGTCGCGGCGACGAGCAGCTTGACGATATCCCCCGGAATAAACGGCAGGAGCCCGGCCCCCAGCGTCCAGGCCAGGGGCGACGTGCCCGCCGGAGCGTAGAGAGCCGCGAACGTGGAGAGCCACGCCAGCCCGAAAACATAGATGATCACGTTGCCAAGCAGCATGACCGACGCGGTACCACGAAAGGTGCGGGTCAGGCCACGCTGGGCGAGATATCCCACGACCCCGGCAGCGACCAGAAAGCCGACGAGGTATCCCGCCGTCGTGCCGGTAAAATGTGCCCAGCCCGCGCCGCCCCCAGCAAACACACCTAAGCCGAGGCCCCCGGCAAGGAGATAGGTCAGCAGGGTAAGGCCGCCCAGACTCCAACCGTAGGCGGCGCCAAGGAGCAGAACACCGAGCGTCTGCCCGGTCAGCGGTACCTGACCGATGGTGATTTCAACTTGCGCCAGGAGCGCGAGCAGAACAACGCCGAGGGCAAGCTGCAGGGGAATACGCAGCGCCGCCGAGCGGAACGGAATAACGCGGTCGATAAGCGGGTACTTGAGAGACGGACTGGTCATGAAAGCTCCTCGTTCGTGGGTTTCAGCTTCCTACCTTTATACCCGATAACTGTGTGCCTGATGACCGCGCCCCTAAGGCTTTTAGCCTGAGTAAGCCGGGCTCCCGGTCCCGGTTACCCAGGAGGGGCGTTCGCCAGCCCCTCGAGACACCCCCGTATACTGGGGGCCATGGAAGCCGCGCGCGTATCCGAGTGGATTACCACCTTCGATACCGTATTTCCCAATCAGGTCAATCCGCTCGGAACCCTCTTTGGCGGGCGTGTGCTGGAACTCATGGATATCAACGCGGCTATCGCCTGCTGGCGTTTTTGCCGTTTGCCCTCGGTCACCGCCTCGACCGAACCGGTAGATTTTCGCGCGCCCATCTATGTGGGCGAGATTATCGAACTCCGTAGCCGGGTCGCCTTTGTCGGGCGCACCAGCATGATCGTGCGCTGCGAGGTCTACGGCGAAAACCCGATGAGCGGCGAAAGGCGCTTATGCACGATTGGACATCTGAATTTTGTCGCGCTCGGTCCCGACAAAAGGCCCACGCCAGTGCCCCCTCTGCGCGTCGAGACGGCGCTCGAGCACCAGCACTACCAGAGCGCCGAACGCGTCAAGGAGGGGATCGCCGCCCGGCGTCGACACCTGCTCGAGGAAACGCGCAGCGGACTCTCCACCGAACATTCTTAAGCAAAAGAGTATGATTGCGCCCGTTCCATAAACAAAATCTATAGGTCCGAGCAGCTTCAGCTTATAGGTAACCCCAAGAGGTCGCCAAGGTCCCGGTTCGGCCTGTTATGCTAAAAGCCCGAAGATACTCACGAGTTCTTGGAGGAGACTGTCATGACGCAGACCCAAACCCGCCAATCCGTGCAGGAGCGTGCCATCAACGCGATTCGCGCCCTGACCATAGACGCCACGCAGGCCGCCGGTTCCGGGCATCCTGGAATGCCCATGGGCGCTGCTGCCATGGGTTATACGCTTTACACGCAGTTCATGAATTACAACACGGAAGATCCCAAGTGGATTAACCGCGACCGCTACGTGCAGTCGGCAGGGCACGGCTCGATGCTGCAATATAGCCTCCTGCACCTCGTCGGCTACGACCTGCCGATGGATGAGCTGAAGCGCTACCGTCAGTGGCACAGCAAGACCCCCGGTCACCCCGAGTACGGCATCACCGAGGGTGTCGAAATTACCACTGGACCGCTCGGTCAAGGGATCAGCACGGCCGTCGGGATGGCGCTCGCCGAAGCCCACCTCGCCGCTGTCTATAACCGCGACGGGCACGACATTATCGATCACTACACCTATGTAATCGCAGGCGACGGCTGCCTTATGGAAGGCGTTTCCTCGGAAGCCTCCTCGCTCGCTGGGCACTTAGGCCTCGGCAAGCTGATCGTCCTTTACGACGACAACAACATCACTATCGACGGCGGCACCGATATCACTTTCAGTGAAAACGTCCTCGAGCGCTACGAAGCCTACGGCTGGGACACCCAGATCGTCTCCGACGGCAACGACGTCGCGGGCATCGCCGACGCCATCGAAGCCGCCAAGCGCGTGACCGACAAACCGAGCATCATCGCAGTGCGTTCGGTCATCGGCTTCGGCTCGCCCAAAGTCGCGGGCACCTCTAACGCTCACGGGTCCATCTTAGGTGACGAGGAAGCCAAGGCTACCAAGGAGAACCTCGGTATCGATTGGCCCGAATTCACCGTTCCCGACGACGTCTACGCCCACTACCACGAGGCTGCGGCAGACGGCAAAAAAGCCTACGACGCCTGGCAGAAACTCTTCGCCGAATACAAGAGCGCCTACCCCGAACTCGCCGCACAGTTCGAGGCCGCCCTCAATAACGAGTTCCCGGAAGATCCCGAAGATATGGTCCCGACTTTCGAAGTCGGGGGCAAGTCCGCGACCCGCGTCGCTTCGGGCAAGATCGTCAACGCGCTCGCCGCGAAGATCCCGCAGCTCATCGGCGGTTCGGCCGACCTCGCCAAATCGAACAACACCAAGCTCGAGGGCGTCTCTTACATCACCAAGGACGACTACAGCGGACGCAACATCGCCTACGGCGTGCGCGAGCACGGCATGGCGGCTGTCGCCAACGGCCTGTCGCTCCACGGCGGCCTGCGTCCTTTCGTCGCGACCTTCCTGATCTTCGCCGATTACCTGCGTCCGGCGCTGCGCCTCGCTGCGCTCATGGAGCAGCCGGTGGTTTACGCTTTCACACACGACTCGGTCGGCCTCGGGGGCGACGGTCCCACGCACCAGCCCATCGCCGTTCTGACCTCGCTCCGGGCTATCCCGCAGGTCACGGTCATCCGCCCGGCGGACGCCAACGAAACCGCGCAGGCCTGGGCCTTTGCCCTGACCAGCCCGTACCCGGTCGCTTTCGCGCTTTCCCGTCAGGACCTGCCGCACCTCGAGGTGCCCAGGGGCAGCGTCAAGAAGGGCGCGTACGTCGTCTCGGATTCCGACAGCACGCCCGACGTGGTCATCATCGCCACGGGTTCGGAAGTTTCGACCTCGCTCGAGGCCAAGAAGCTCCTGGAGGCCGACGGCACCAAGGTTCGCGTCGTCAGCATGCCCTCGACCGAACTCTTCGACGCGCAGGACGAAGCCTACCGCGAGTCGGTCCTGCCCAAAGGCGTCAAGCGCGTCGCTGTCGAAGCGGGCGCGACCCTCGGCTGGTACAAGTACGTCGGGCTCGACGGGCTCGTCGTGGGCATTGACCGCTTCGGTGAGTCGGCCGACGACGCACTGCAGCGCCTCGGCTTCAACCCCGAGAACGTCGCCGAGAAGGTCCGGAGCATCCTCTAGGCTTCACGCCCTCTTAACACCTTTGGGGTCAGCTTGTAGAAGCTGACCCTTTTTGCTGGCGTCATGGCCCGGTCACGCAAGAAGTGAAAGACTTCTCAGGCAGGACTCGAGTACACTGGCACTCACTGGCAGTGATTTCAGGAGGATTTATGGCGTTACGTAAGCTCTCAGGCATCGCGCTCCTACTTGCGCTGGGCGGTCTCGCAAGCGCACAGGAACTGGCCAAGCTACTGCCCGAAGAGACGTTCTTCGCGCTGGGGATGCAGGACTGGCAGAACACCTCGGAAAAGTTCAAGGACTTCAGCGACGAGTTTACCCGGCTCGGCGTAGCGGACTCGCTTGGCGCGCTCGCCGCGAGCGAAGAGGGCAAGGGTAACGGGACCGACAGCGAACTCAGCGCCAAAGACAAAGAAGTCCTGGAAACGCTCAGTAGCCCCGACGTGCTGGGCCAAGAAGCGTGGATCGCCGTTTCTGCGACGACCTCGAGTCCACTCCCAGCCCTGACGCTGGTCACGCAAGTGACGCCAGCAGGAGCCGAGCGCGTACAGGCACTCATTGATGGCGCACAGACTGAAGGCGAGAGCCAGACGCTCGAGGAGAGCGGCATCCCCTTTACCGAACTCACCATCCAGAACGACAGCCCAGTGCAGACGATTGCCTATAGCCTCAGTGACGACCTGCTGGCGCTGTCGACCAACCCCGACGCGCTGCGCGGGGTCTTGCGCCGCTACGCCGGAGCCGACGAACCGAACTTCGTCAGTGCACAGGGCTACACGGGCA
>JBMDWS010000277.1:0-7243 GCA_048594695.1 Truepera sp.
CGCAGAGGGTGAGCGCGTGACGCTGGACCGTTGGCAGGGCGATGTGCGGCTGGTCTTTTTTGGCTATACCCGCTGCCCGGACGTTTGCCCGCTGACGCTCGGGCGACTTGCCAAGGTCTATGAGGACATCGGCAAACCGCAGGACCTCAAGGTCGTCATGATCACCGTCGATCCGAAAAACGACACGCCCCGTATCACGCAAGACTATGCCCAAACCTTCGACCCGGACTTCATCGGCCTCGGTGGGAGCAGCAGCGACATCGCCCGGGCTGCCCAGACCTTTTTCATTGGTTACCGGGGCATCGAGAGCCAAGACTTTATCCATACCGACTCGGTCGCACTGCTCGACCGCACCGGACGGATGCGGCTCATCTATGGGCAAGACGCGGTAGCTCGGCTGAGCGAAGACTTGCCCCGGATTTTGGCCTCGAGCGATTTCTAGGAGCGCTAGTCGCTGATCCGCCGGATCTGCCCGCCCCCTGCGTAGGTCGTGTAGTAGAGGGCACGGTTGCCCGCATAGGTACCAAACGCCAGATGGACTACCCCCCCGAGGCCGCTAGCGAAGACGCTGACGCTGGTGCCACCGCTATTTCGTGTCAGGCGGAAGATCTTGCCACAGATGAAGTCGGCGAAGAGATAGGTGTTGCCGTAAGGGGTGGGCCACAGCCCGTTCGGGACCACCGCGCCACCCGAAACCGAGCGGCAGCCACTGAAAGTACCGCTGCGGGCATAGTCGAAGACCGGGTTGGTCAGGCCCGCAGGTGGCGCGCCACAGTCGGTGCTCGAGCCCGTCTTGCAGATGCCCTCGCGCATGTTCCAGCCGTAGTTTGCCCCCTTGATACCGAGGTCGATCTCCTCGCGGTCGTTTTGCCCCACATCGTTGATATAAAAGCTCGTGGTGCTCGTGTTCGGATTAAAGGCCATGCGGTAAGGGTTACGCAGCCCGAGCGCGTAGATTTCACCGCACACCTTGCCCGCGCTGGTGCCGCCGGTCGGACCGCAGCGGACGCTGTTGGCACCGACGAAAGGATTGAAGCTGGGTACCTCGCCCGTGGGCGTAACCCGCAAAATCTTGCCGCTCAGGAGGTTTTTGGCCTGTGCCGCGTCGTTCTGGGCAGCACAGCCGCTGTCACCTGCCGGGTCACAGCCGCCGTCCCCGGTGCTGACGAACAGCTGACCCCCCGGCCCGAACTGCAGATCGCCGCCGTTATGGTTGCCGTTGGGCGAAGGGATGTTGGCGATCAGCGTAAACGGGCCGCTGGTAATGACGTTAGTATCGGGTAAAACGAAGCGGATCACCCGGTTGACTGGACTCTGAGGGCTATTTTGAGCGCACGACCCCGAGACGTTGGCAGTGTAATAGAGGTAGATATAGCGGTTCTGTGCGAATTTTGGATCCACGGCGACGCCCAGAAGCCCGCGTTCGCTGTCGCTGCAGATAGCACGGAGGGTGCGGGCAAGGGTCAGCGTGCCGTTTTTGAGAACGTAGAGCTTGCCGCTCTGGGAGGTGATCAGGAGCCTGCCGTCCGGCGTAAAGGCCAGTGCTGTCGGGCTGGCCACGTTTGCCACGAGCGCGTTGCTAAAGCCGCTCGGGACCGTCGCTTGGAGCGTCAACTCGGGGCTCTGCTGGTTTTCGGGTGTGGCGCAGGCAACAAGCATAAAAAGCGCGAAAAGCCACGCTAATCGAAGGGAGCGGAAGGGACGCGTCATCTTGGCCTCCTCGGTACGTAAAACCAGGTCGGTGATGCTTGCTCATACGCTAGCAGACGAGGCTTACCAGAGGCTTCAAACGTTCTGAATTGTGAAGTTTTTTACGCGCTACCTGAGCAGTGTAGCCAACGCGCTTTCAATTGTCGGGTACGTAAAGTCGAAGCCCTCACGCTCGAGCCGCGCGGGCACAGCACGGGTGCTGTCTAGAATGAGCGCGTCGGCGACGTTGCCAAGCGCGAGGCGCAGGGCAAAGGCGGGCGCGGGAACGACAGCGGGCCGCCCGAGCCTGCGGGCGACGGTCCGGGTAAAGTCGATCTGCCGCACGCTCCCGGGTGCGGTGACGTTGTAGATGCCCTTTGCCTCAGGGGTCTCGAGGCCGTAGAGAATAACCCGCACAACGTCTTCGGCGGCGATCCAGGGAAGCCACTGCTGCCCGCTGCCGAGTGGCCCGCCGACGAACAGGCGAATGGGCAGGAGCAGTTTTCTCCAGGCTTCGGCGTCTTTGGCGAGGACCACCCCGAACCGCCCGATAACGAGCCGGGCGCCGCCAGCGTCCTCCGGTGCCGCTTCCCAGGTGCGACAGGTGTCACTCAGGATTCCCGCACCGAGCGGCGCAGCTTCGGTCAGGACGGCGTCACCCCGGTCACCGTAATAGCCCGTTGCCGAGGGCTGAAACCATACCTCGGCAGGGGAGGTAGCGCGGCGCTGGGCCAGTAGCAGGGCACGGGCGCTCTGGACCCGGCTCTCCAGGACACGTTTACGGTGTTCGTCGTCTAGGCGACCGTCACTGATGGAGACGCCCGCCAGGTTGACGAGGCCGTACGCGCCCGATAGGGCTTCACTTAAGGACGTCAGCGCAGCTTCATCGCCCCGACTTGCTCTCTCGGGGTCCCAGTAGACCCAGCCGCCTCCAGCCCGAGCTTTCTCCGCGTCGCGGGTCAGGAGGGTCAGGTCGTAACGGTCCCTGGCGACTTCGCTCAGGTGCGAGCCGATAAGGCCCGAAGCGCCGGAGATGACGAGTCTGGGGCGTGTACTCATGGGCGTAGCCTAGCCTGTGGCTTTGGTCCGGGACCGTAACGTGCGCTGACCTGTCCAGGGAGTCTGGGCGAGCGCCCCAAGCTGCCGGGGGGTGAGGGCGCTGTGCAGCTCGAGCCTACCCGCCTCAGGCGGGCCGCGCAGTTCGACGAGCATCCCTTTCCGAAAGCGCAGCGCCACGCGCCGGGCGTCGCCGGTCAATGCGTAGCTCACGAAGCCGCTGAGGTAGGGTTCATGCCCGACGAAGGCAGTGTGGCTCTCGTCGGGCACGCCCTTGAGCGTTCCCAGAAGAGCATTGTAAGCGCCCGTCGTGAGTTCGGGCAGGGTCTCGAGTGTTCCTGTTTTCGCGTGTTGCACGAGCGGTGTCGCTGTCTCGGTGGCGCGGGTGTAGGGGCTGCTGAAGAGGCGGTCGAGGCTAATCTCGAGGTGAGAGAAAGCTCGCACCAGCAAAGCTGTCTGACGCTTTCCTTTGGCGCTCAGCGGACGCAAGTTATCGTGTGGGTCGTTCGGATTGCCCTGCCCGGCGTGGGCGTGCCGGATGAGGTAGAGCTTCACGCAGGGGACCAGAGGCCGAGTTGCGTGAGGGCGTAGCTGAGTTTGTCGCCCCGGTGAGGGCGGAGACCGAAGGGTAAGAGAACATCGGCGAGGTTGGAAAAGGTGGCGTCCGGCAGGGTTGGGGCCGCCTCGAGCTCGAGCTCCCTAAAATGCACCTGCCTATCTCCGTGGCTGACCGTAACGTCGTCCAAACTCAGCTCCGCGAGGGCCGCGTTGTCCTGGTCTTCCCGTGCGCCCCAGAGCAGGTAGCGTTTACGCCGCGTGCTGAGCGCTACCAGTGGTCCAACAGTATTGAGTACACCGAACGCGGCGAGCCGGGAGGCGATGTCGGCGGGCCAGGGGGCGCTGTAGGGCTGCTCGATCTCTTCGCGTGCGTGAAACGAGCCCCGGACTTCGCCCGCAGTTTTGTAAGTTGCCAGAACCTCGTCGCCAAAGCGGCGAATCCTGAGCGCGGCACCTGCTCGCAGGAGGCGCAGGTCGGGGGTGTCATAGTAGACGTCGTGCTGATCGCGCGGCGTACTGAGCCGCAGCTCGAGACCGCTTGCCCGGCACGCTTCCCTCAGTTTGCCCACTTCGGGAAAGTCGCCTTCGATCAGAAATTTGTGTTCGCGCTCGAGAGCCATAGCGCAAGTCTACCTGCGGATGATATCCCCCTGCCCGTGCCGGACGCGTCTTTTTGCATCTGTAGTGCTTGACAGAGACTTCCAGGCTTTCTATACTACCTTATTACCTTAATTGCTTAGGTAGAACCATCAGGGTCGCCGGGCAAGCACAAAGACAGACTGAGAGGACAACCGAAGGTGAAGGCATGAGCGATCTACCGAAAATGCAGCGAAAAGTCTATGAGCGGCTCTGTGAGCATAAAGAGCGCACCGGACGGGTGCCCGACCTCGCGATGTTCGCACGCGAGCTTAACATCCATTATGTGTCGCTGCGCCAGCACCTAGAAGCCCTTCACCGCAAAGGCTTTCTGGTCTTCGAGAGCCGGGGTCGGGGCCAGTCGCCGAGGCTCGAGCTGCCCCTTAAAGCCACCGGCATCCCCGTTTTGGGTAGCATTCCCGCAGGCCCTTTAAGCGAAGCTCTCGCGGAACCGGAAGGGTTTTTGCCGCTTTCCGGAAGCGTCCGGGAGCAGTTCGCGCTGCGCGTCAGCGGGAACTCGATGGCCGACCTCATCCAAGACGGCGACATCGTTCTTTTCAAGCGGGGCGTCCCTCAGCGCAGCGGCGAAATCTGCGCGGTGCGGGTCGGCAACAGCGAAGTGACCCTCAAGTACGTCGACCGCTTCGAACCCCAGACCATTACTCTGCGGCCACACAACCCGCAGTACCCGACGCTCGCCATTCCTGCGCAGGAGGTGCATATCGAAGGTGTCTATCTAGGACTCGTCCGGGGTGAGCTGGTCAACGCGCTCTACGAAGGGTTGTAGCGTCCGGCCATGACACACCAAAAGGAAGAGACCCGCGCATCCGCCAAGAGTTACGGGCCTCTTTACGCTCTCAAATTCGTACCGACGATTCGACTCGCACGAAGGAGAACTGTTATGAACCATCCTGTCTCGACGTTCCGGGCGCTGTCAAGTGCCTTTCAGTACGACGCCGCCAGCAACGAGGTCGAGCGCCTCGCCGCCGACTTCGCCGCGCAGGTCGGTAGCAGCCGCCACGCGCTCTGCGTGGGGCTGATTCGCAAGGACGCCGTGCGCAAGTTCTACGGCCTCGTATATCTGCTCGACGGCTACGGTCTTACACTGCGTCAGCGCCAGCGTGAGGGCGGTGAAGGGCTTTTCGTCTACGCCGAAGTCAAGCCCGACGGGGTTTCCGAGTTCGAGGACGCGTTCGTGAGCGAGCGCCGCATCACCACCGACTTCGTGCCCGATTACGCTCAGGCGGCCTGAGATGGCGCTCACCTGGCAGGAACTCAGCACCAGGCTCGCCGAACCTTTCCCTGCCTCAGCAGTGGCATGGCGGGCGGGCTCGGTCAGCCGCGATAAGAAGCGGGCGCAGGCGCTCGCCTACGCCGAACCGCGTATCTACGAGGACCGTCTGAACGACGTTCTAGGCCCCGACTGGTCGTGCCGCTTCACCTCTTGGGGCGAGCAGCGCCTCATCTGCGAGCTGACGGTGCGCTTTCGGGACGTGGACGGTGAAATTCGGGAGATCACCCGGACTTCCTCGGGCGAGTTCGACAGCGGCGATAGGGTTGCGCAGGGCACCGCCGCAGAAGCGCAGGCCTTCAAGCGGGCGTGCAGCAAGTTCGGGTTGGGCCGCTACCTCTATGATCTGCCTGCCTCCTGGGTCGGCTACGACGAGACCACGCGCCGCCTGACCGAAACTCCGACGCTGCCTGCACGGTCGTTGCCTAGGCCTGTCGAGGCGATGAAAACGCCTGAAGAGATGGTTGCCGCCGAGCCCAAACTCTCGGCAGGGCGCGCCGAAGCGATGCACCGTGAACTCGAGAAGATCGGCCTCAGCAAAGCCGAGCAGCGCAAGCTTGCTGAGCGGGTGCTGAAGCACACCGTACCGCAGTTCTCGGTCCTCACTGAAAGCGAAGCGCTCGAGGTCTGGAACGCGGCCCGGCGCGCTCCACCCAAGGCACCCCAGACGAGCAGCACTCGAGCGGCAGGGCTTTAGTGGCGGCCCGTGCCCCGGCACCCCCTCCCGAAGCGGAGGGGGTGGAGACCCTTTATCGCTGTCCGAAGTGTCGCAAGGAGGTCGCTCTCATGCTGAAAAGTGCGTCGGTTTCGTGCAGCCGTTGTGGTCGGGTGATGAAACCTCAGACGAAGCCGCATGATTAGCATGCTGCCGAGCACCGATCTGCCTGAACTCGTTCTCTCGCCGTGTGAGGCGTGTAGTGGGGAGGGGTATCGGCTCGAGGTCAGTACCGGGGAAACGTACGACGAGTCTTCAGGACCGTGCGCGTTCTGCGGTGGTAGCGGCGAGGTCGAGGTCTGCTCGTGCTGTGGAGAAGTCCCGCAGCTCAGCGGCGGGCGGGAAACCTGCTCCTGCGTCACCGTTCCGCTTGAACGCGCCGCGTAGAATCCAATCACAAGTTTCCGCGCCATCCGTCGGGATGGCGCGGTTTTTACGTTCGGCCTGATCGACGTGCGAGAAAATCCAGAAACGTCTCGAGGGACGCTTCGAAGGCGGCATTTAAGGTGGTTTCCTCGAGCGGCCCACCCTCGCCGACGCTCTGGCGCGTGAGCGGGATACGGGCACACGCTCCGTCGACGATGACCGTGCCCGCGTATCCCAGAACTTTACGTAACGAGTCGTGCAGCGAGGCGCGCGCGTCGGTTACGCCACTTGGCGACACCTCGCCCTTGAGCCACGCTACCGGCTTGCCGTAGCGGTTGCCGCCGACAGTCCAGTCGAGAGGGTTTTTGAACGATTCCGGCAATGCCCCGGTGTATTCGGGTGTCGAGATGAGCACGCCGTCAGCCCTCTCAGGCCGTGCCCGCAGATCTTGGAACGCCGGGTGAAGGGCGGCCCCTTCCGCATCTCTGTCGGGATCGGAGGCAGGCAGCGCCGCAAGACCATCGTAAAGGTCGGTTGTCACCCCGGCAGGAACACACGCCTGCACTGTCTCAAGGACGGTGGTATTGCTCGGGCCGCAAACTGCCGCTCACGAGAAACAGGTGCGGCACTAGGCGCTAGCGAGAACCCGCGCCTTAAGTTCCTCGACCTTATCGGTCTTTTCCCAGGGAAAATCTGGTCGCCCAAAATGCCCGTAGGCACTGGTCTCGCGGTAGATGGGGCGGCGTAATTCGAGCTGCGCGATGATTGCCCCGGGACGGGCATCAAAAACCTCTTGCAGCACTGCGGCGAGCTGTTCGTCGGGCACGTCCGAGGTGCCGAAGGTATCGACGTAGATGCCGACCGGGTGCGCGACGCCGATGGCGTAGGCGAGCTGAACCTGGGCGCGCCGGGCGAGGCCCGCTGCGACGAGG
>JBMDWS010000278.1:0-3052 GCA_048594695.1 Truepera sp.
TCGTCACCGGGCGTGACGAAGGTGTAGGCCTCTCCAGTACGCTGCGCCCGCCCCGTGCGCCCTATGCGGTGGGTATAAACCTCGGCGGTCGGCGGCACATCATAGTTGATGACGTGGGCCACCCGCGATACGTCGATGCCACGAGCCGCGATGTCGGTTGCGACGAGCACATGCACGTCACCCGAACGAAACGCGTCGAGCGCCTTTTGGCGCTTGTTCTGCGAGAGGTTGCCCTGCAAGGACGCGACGAAGAAGTTCTCGCGGTCGAGCTGCTCCGCGAGGCGTTTGGCCCCGTGCTTGGTCCGTGTAAAGACGAGCGCGCTGCGGCTGTCGACGTGGCGCAAAAGGTGCTTGAGGAGCGCAGTTTTCTGCTGCCGATAAACCGGATAGAGCGAGTGAGAGACCGTTTCCGCCGGAGACGAGTGGCCGATTTCGACAGTCACAGGGTCGGTCAACAGCTCGTCGGCGAGGTGTCGCAAATCGTTGGGCATGGTGGCAGAAAAGAGCATCCGCTGGGCCGTTTTGGGGACCCGCTGGACAATCGCACGTACCGCGGGCAAAAAGCCCATATCGAACATATGATCGGCCTCGTCCAGAACGAGTACCTCGAGGCCCGAAAGCGACCCGTGACCGCGCTCGAGTAGGTCTAGAAGTCGGCCTGGGCAGGCCACGATGATGTCGACACGTCCGCGCAGCGCCTGGATCTGCGGATTCATCCCGACACCGCCGTACACCGTAGCGCTCTTGAGTCCGGTGGCTTTGCCGAGCAGGCGGATCTCGCCGTGAATCTGCTCGGCGAGTTCGCGGGTCGGCGCGACGATGAGCGCGCGCGTCCGTCCGGCGGGGCTCTCCAGAAGGCGATTAAGGAGCGGCAGCACGAAGGCAGCTGTTTTGCCGGTCCCGGTCTGAGCGAGGCCCAGGATATCGCGGCCCTCTAATGCAGCGGGAATGGTGCCCGCCTGAATCGGCGTCGGCGTGGTGTAGGCCGCAGCCTCGACGCCGGACGCGACGCGGGGGTGTAGGGCAAAGTTTGAAAAGGTGGGTGTTGTCATGGGCATCTCCTGGCGAACCTTCAGCCAAGACATCTGCTTGGACTCGTAAGGCAATCTATCCAAGCTTACCGCACTCACCCCTACAGCGGTGTAAACGGACCGCCCGAAGTGCGTCGCGAAACCCTTTAAACAGGCGATTTAATGCACCTTGCGTCCCGCCATGGCCCACTACACCGAGTAACCTTGACGAATAGCGCATACGGGTGTAGGATAGAAAAATCAACGCGCTCGAAGGCGCGCTTTTTTATGTCTATCGGTTTTATACCTACCGTTTTCATGCCTACCGTAGTGTCGACGCACACGCACCTTGAAGCAAATAAACTTACACTATGTCCGAATCCCGGGGGCTGACCCCGCTTCAGCTCGGCAACGTTTTCCTCGAGAACGAACCCATCGTCGTCGGCCTCGAGCTGCCCCAAACCGGAAGCTATAGGCTCCAGGACACGGCGGGTTCTTTCGTTTTGACGGGTCGGGTTGCTGAAGGCGCGCGCGAACTGCGGCTCACACTCCCCCCCGGTGAGCGCGGGCACTACCGGCTAGACGTCGAAAGTGCGGGGAAAAACTACCAGACCACGCTGGCCGTTCTGACGCCCTTCGACCTCACGAGCCAGGGGGATTCGCCCTTTGGCATCTGCACCCATTACGGTCAACTCCGGGGGGCCGATACCGACCCCGGCGCGTCCTCAAAGGAAGACCCGGCGAGCATCGGGCTCGTCGCGCGGGCAGGCTTCAAGACCATCCGCGACGAGCTGACCTGGAGCCGTAACGAACCCGTGCGGGGAACCTGCGCCTTCCCGCTGGCGCACGGGCACTTCATGGACCGCTGCAGCGAGAAGGACGTCAGAACACTGGCCATCCTCAACTACGCCAATCGCCACTACGACGGCGGACATACGCCGCACACGGACGAGGGCGTCGCGGGTTTTGCCGCCTACGCGGCGCGCATCGTCCGGCGCTACGGGCCGCAGCTGCGCGCCGTCGAGGTCTGGAACGAATATAACGGCGCGTTTTCAAACGGCCCTGCAGCCAAAAAACCCGAGGGATATCTAAAGATTCTGAAAGCTACCTATAAGGCCGTCAAGGCCGAACGGTCCGACCTGAAGGTGATCGGTCCAGCCGCCGTGACGCTGCCCTACAGCTGGCTCGAGCGCCTCTTTGAGCTGGGAGCGCTCGAGTATCTGGACGGCGTATCGGTTCACCCCTACATCTTTCCGCGCCAGCCCGACACACGCCGGGACAGTCTGGACGCGCTCCTGGAACGGCTGCAGGCCCTCATCCGGCGCTACAACGGTGGGCAGCCCAAACCCCTGCACCTCACCGAGTTCGGCTGGCCGACCCAGAACAACCAGGGCCGCTTCAAGGACGGTATCGGCGTAATGCAACAGGCCCGCTACGCTGTACGGAGTCACGTCCTGGCACTCGCCGCAGGGGCCGAAAAGCTCTACTGGTACACCCTCAACAGCTCGGGACCGGACCCGGACAAACGCGAGCATCACTTCGGCCTGCTGCGCCATCCGGACGACCTTAGGGGAGCCTACACACCCAAACCCGCCTACGTCTCGCTCGCGGTCATGCTGCGCGAACTGAGCGCCGCTACCCTCCGGGGGCGCGACGAGATGCCGGAGGGCACTTTCTCGTATGTGTTCGAACGGGGCGGCGAGCCACTGCGCGTGATGTGGCTCGCCGACAGGGGCGGTCGTCCGGCGGGTACCCGCGAGATCCGGCTGAACGCGAACGCACCCCTCAAGGTCACCACGATGATGGGCAAAACCTTTCGCTCCGAATCTAGAGACGGCCACGCTACCGTCAAGCTCTCTGCCGACCCGGTTTATGTGCTGGGCGAGGCTCAGCTTGAGCGCCCTGGCTTCTGGACAGGGTTGAGAGAATGGTTCGGCTAGGCGTCCCGGACCGAAAGGATATCGTCTTTCAACTCGAGCCCCGCCGTTACCCTCTGTGCCCGTCCCGCGACGCGGGGCAGCGCCCGCAGTTGCTGCGCCGAG
>JBMDWS010000279.1:0-16232 GCA_048594695.1 Truepera sp.
GCTGGTGGTCGGGGCCGGGGGGCTGGGTTCACCCGCACTCCTCTATCTGGCCTCTGCGGGCGTCGGCACGCTGGGCATCATTGACGACGATGTGCTCGAGCTGAGTAACCTGCAGCGCCAGGTAATTGACGGCACGGGGCAGCTTGGGGAGGGCAAGGCGCGTGCGGCGGCCTTACGGCTTGCCGAACTCAACCCGGGAGTCCGGCTCGAGCCCCACGCCACACGCCTGAAGGCAGATAATGCTCACGACCTCATCGCATCCTACGACCTCGTTTTAGACGGCTCCGACACCCTGGCAACGCGCTATCTGGTTTCAGACATCTGTGTAAGTCTGGGTAAACCCTTCGTGTACGGGGCGCTCTCGCCCTTCGAGGGGCAAGTCGCGCTGCTGCGGGCTACCTCCGACGCCCCCTGTTACCGCTGCCTCTATCCCGAACTGCCGCCGGAAGGCAGCGTGCAGACCTGCGCCGAAGCGGGTGTGCTCGGGCCGCTCGCCGGGGTGATCGGTTCACTAATGGCAACCGAAGCGCTTAAGGCCATGCTCGGACTCGGGGCAGGGGAGGCAAAACTCACCCACTACGACGCGCTCGCTGCGTCGTTTCGTACGGTACGGTTGCGGCGTAACGCGGCGTGTCCGAGTTGCGGTGAGGCGCACGTTCGCTGTCCCTGAACGGCTGACCGTCGGGCTACAGCGTGTTAGCGTGCTTGTATGACGCGTACGTACAAGATTTTGCTCATTCCAGGCGATGGTATCGGCCTCGAGGTCATTCCGGAGGCCGAACGTCTCCTGCAGGCAACGGGGCTGCCGCTCGAGCTCTCCTACGCCGAGGCGGGCTGGGACACCTTCCAGAAAACCGGCAAGAGCGTCCCGGACGCGACGCTCGAGGGGGTTCAGAACGCCGACGCAACCCTCGCCGGAGCTTTCACGAGCCCGTCGGGCTCGCAAAAGGTGCCGGGGTTTCAGGGCGCGATTCGCTATATGCGCCGCACCCTGGACCTCTTCGCGAACCTCCGCCCCGCCAAGTCGCGGCCCATCCCGGGTTCGCTTCAGGGCGTGGACATGCTGATGGTGCGCGAAAACACGCAGGGGCTTTACGTCGAACAGGAGCGGCGCTATGGCGACGTAGCGATTGCCGACGCAGTCATCACCAAGGGCGCGTCGGAGCGCATTGCGCGGGTGGCGTTGCAGGAAGCCCAGAAGCGCCGCAAGGAACTCGCCGTGATTCACAAGGCCAACGTGTTGCCGCTGACGACCGGGCTCTTTCTCGAGTCCGCCATGAACGTCGCCCGGGAGTTCGGCGACGTTCGCGCCTATGACATCATTGTCGACGCTGCCGCCATGAAGCTCGTGCGCGACCCGCAGAGCTTCGACGTGCTGGTGACGACCAACCTCTTCGGCGACATCCTCTCGGACCTGATGGCCGGGCTCGTCGGCGGTCTGGGTCTTGCCCCGAGCGCAAATATCGGCGAGAAGCACGCTATTTTCGAGCCGGTCCACGGCAGCGCGCCGGACATCGCCGGACGCGGGATCGCCAACCCGGCTGCGACCTTTCTCACAGCGGCCATGATGCTCGGTCACTTAGGCGAACGCGAGATGGCGGCGCGGATCGACGAGGCGGTCGACACTGTGCTGCGCGAGGGACCACGCACCGGGGACCTGGGCGGGCAGGCGACGACGACGGAATTTACGGACGCGGTCATCGACGCGCTGACCCACTAGGCCCCGGCCTGAAGGTTAGTCGAAGCGGACCTCGAGCACTGTAAAGCTCGCCTTGTTGCGGCCCATCGTCAGGTTGACGTGGTCGCCCGAGCGCTTGCCGACGAGCTGACGGCCTAAGGGCGACTCGTCGGAGATGCGGTTTTCCAGGATGTTGGCTTCGTGGGTGCCGACGAGCTGGTAGGTCGTTTGCTGACCGTCCTGATCCTCGAGCACCAGACTCGCGCCGAGGCGGGCCGTTTGCGCCTCGCCCGCCTTGGGTTCGACGACGACAGCGCGCTGCAAGATATCTTCCAGATATGCGATGCGCGCCTCGTTGTTGCTCTGATCCATGCGCGCCTCGTCGTACGCGGCGCTCTCGCGCAGGTCGCCGTCGGCGATCGCCGTTCCCATATTCTCGGAAATCTGCTGGCGTTTGACTTCGACGAGGTAGCGCAGCTCTTCTTTGATCTTTTCGTACCCTTGAGGGGTCAGTTGGGTGGGTTCACGGGACATGGGGCTCCTTTGCTGACGCACCCGGTCGGGCACGCCGTAACACATAAGTATAAAACGCCCACGAGCCTGAACCAACCCGCGTGACAGCACCGACATAGCAGCCTGAGAAACAGCTTTCGCGTCCAGCTTCGGGATATATTGCGACACTACGCACAACGGGTCCCCCGCGCCAGGGCGGTCAGGGCCCTCAGGGAGGACGAGATGACGCGAGAAGTTCGGCTGACCAAGGCGGGACGTGCGCGCCTCGAGGCGACGCTCTCCGAAGAGCGCCGCCGCCTCGAGGAGGCAACCCGCATTCTAGAAGAGATCAGTGCCTCGTCGGACGATTACGACGATTCGGGGCTCGAGGACGCCAAGCAGGAAAAAGCGCGGCTCGAGGTGCGGGTCGATGAGCTCGAGGACCAGTTGAGCCGCGCGGTCCTTATCGAGGATCACACGCGCACCCAGGTCGACCTGGGGTCTCTTGTCACGCTTAAAGACGCTAACGAGGAGACGCGCGTGCAACTCGTTTCGACCGTCGAGGCCGAGGTCGTCGGCGAGGACGTGCCGCGCATCTCCGACGCCTCGCCGCTTGGTAAGGCGCTCCTCGGGCGCAAGCCCGGGGACAGCTTCGAGGTCAATCTGGGCCGCCGCACCGTCCATTACACGATTGTCAGTATCGAATAAATGCCGCTTGTCCCGGTAGACTGAAGGGATGGAGCCCAGAGCCGAACAAAAGTCCCTTGCCGAGCAGCGCGAACAGCGCCTGAGAAACCTGGAGTCCCTGCGTGAGCGGGGCTTTGAGGCGTACCCCTACGCCACGCGCCCGACCCACACTGCTGCCGAACTGCACGCGTCCCACCCGAAAGCCGAATTGACGCCCGGCGATCATTTCGAGGGGGACGTCACGGTCGCGGGCCGGGTGATGCTGTTGCGGGGCATGGGTAAAGCGACATTCGCCACACTGCAAGATGCGTCGGGACAGATTCAGGCGTACTTTCAAAAGGACGCCTTAGAGCATTACAACGCGCTCAAAAAGATCGACCTTGGCGATTGGCTCGAGGTTTCGGGCACGCTCTTCGTCACCAAGACTGGCGAGCTGACGGTGCAGGTAAGCGACTTTCGCCCGCTGGTCAAATCGCTGCGGCCCCTGCCCGACAAGTACCACGGCCTCAGCGACAAGGAAGCGCGCTACCGACAGCGCTACCTCGACCTGATCGTGTCGCCCGAGGTCAAGCGGGCCTTCGTGCTGCGCTCCCGCGCTGTGTCGTTCATCCGGCGCTACCTGGACGAGCTGGGCTTTTTAGAGGTCGAGACGCCGGTGCTGCAGAGCGTGCCCGGTGGAGCCGAGGCGCGGCCCTTTGTCACGCATCACAACACGCTCGATCACGACTTTCACCTGCGGATTTCGCTCGAGCTCTACCTCAAGCGCCTTATCGTCGGTGGTTTCGACGCGGTCTACGAGATCGGGCGCAACTTTCGCAACGAGGGTGTGTCGCACAAGCACAATCCCGAATACACCATGCTCGAGCTCTACTGGGTCGGGCGCGACTACCTCGACATCCTGGCGCTGGTCGAGGATATGTACAGCAAGCTCATTCTCTCCCTGACGGGCGGTATGACCCTGCAGTACCAGGGCAAAACGCTCGACTTTACCCCGCCCTGGCCCCGCCTCGACTACACCACGGCGCTCGCTGAACGTGCCGGACTGGATTTCGATCTGCTGGACGAGCCGAAGCTGCGCGCCTGGGTGCGCGAGCAGTATCCGCCTAAAGACAGCGACGACGCTCTGGGGGATCGGCCCATCGGCGAGATCTACAACAAGCTCTACGACATCTATATCGAACCTCATTTGGAGCAACCGACCTTCGTGATGGATCACCCGCTTGCCATCAGCCCGCTCGCCAAGGTCCACCGTTCGCGTCCTGGGGTGGTCGAGCGGTTCGAGCCGGTCTGTATGGGGATGGAACTCGGCAACGCGTTTAGCGAACTCAACGATCCGCTCGATCAGCGCGCGCGCTTCGAGGCGCAGCAGGCCCTGCGCGACGCGGGTGATGACGAGGCGCACGCCCTCGACGAGGACTTCCTGACGGCGCTCGAGTTCGGCATGCCGCCAACGGGCGGCCTGGGGCTGGGGATCGACCGCATAGCGATGCTCTTGGCCGATGTGCCGAGCATCCGGGACGTGATCCTGTTCCCGCTTCTGAAACCCGAATAGCGCCAGAATAAGCAATACGCGAGCGACAGATAAGCATTCTGTACGCTTTGTCCTACCTGTATATTTCACATGACGCATCAGGGGGATACAGGAGCAACAAGGGTCGGTTTTCTTCCGTAGACTGGAGGGATGTCAGAGACGTACACGCCCGCGTGGGTGAGAGACGCCATTTTCTATCAGATCTTCCCCGACCGTTTCGCCCGTAGCGCGTGTGTCCCGAAAGCCGGGCACCTCGAGCCCTGGGATACGCCGCCGACTGTTCACGGTTACAAGGGCGGCGACCTGCTTGGGGTGGTAGAGAAACTCGACTATCTGCAAGACCTGGGCATTACCGCGCTTTACTTCAACCCGATCTTCCAGTCGGGCTCGAACCACCGCTACCACACCCACGACTACTACACCGTCGACCCGATGCTGGGCGGCAACAAGGCGCTCGGGAAACTCCTCGATGAGGCTCACAAACGCGACATGAAAGTCGTGCTGGACGGGGTATTCAACCATGCCAGCAGGGGCTTTTTTCAGTTTCACGATATCCTCGAGAACGGTCCGCAGAGTGCCTACCTCGACTGGTTCCACGTGCGTTCGTTTCCGCTCTACGCCTACCACGACCACGGAAACCTCGGTTACTCGGCCTGGTGGAATCTGCCCGCGCTCCCCAAATTCAATACCGATACGGAGGCGGTGCGTGAGTTCTTGTGGGACGTCGGTACCCACTGGCTCGAGTTCGGCGTCGACGGCTGGCGCCTCGATGTGCCTAATGAAATCGCCGACGACGCGTTCTGGCGCGAGTTTCGCCGCCGCTGCCGGGCGGTCAATCCCGAGTGCTACATCGTCGGGGAGATCTGGGACGATGCGAGTCGCTGGCTTCAGGGCGACCAGTTCGACGCCGTGATGAACTATCCCTTTACCCGCGCTGCGTTCGGCTTTGCGGCTGCCGGAACGCTCGAGCACAGTGAAATACGGCGCTGCGGCTTGCAGCATGTCGCGCCCTTAGACGCGCCCGCACTCGCCCATGAAGTTCAGCACCTTCTTACCCGGCACCGCCCGGAAGTGACCGAGGTTCAGCTCAACCTTCTCGGTTCGCATGACACGCCGCGCGCCCTGACCATGGTCGGCGGCGACGAGGCGGCTTTGCGGCTCTCGCTCTTCATGCTCCTGACGTTTCCCGGTGCGCCTTGTCTCTACTACGGCGATGAGCTGGGCCTCGCTGGGCGACACGATCCGGAGTGCCGTCAGGCGATGCCCTGGGACCATCCACACACGTGGAACACCACGGTCCAGCGCCACGTGAAGGGCCTTATCGCGCTGCGCCAGACCCACCCGGCGCTGCGCTGCGGCTCCTATGAGACGCTTCACGCCGAGGGGTCTGTCTATGTGTTCAGGCGCACGTGGGACGGCGAAACGCTGATCGGGCTGATGAACGCAGGCGCCGACCCTGTTTCCCTGTCGCTTCCGCTTGCGGGCGAGGCTCTCGAGCCTCTCTTTGGCATGGGGGAGGGTCTCGAGCTGATGGGCAACGTGCTCAGCGGCACGTTGCCGGGGCGCTCGAGTGCCCTTGTGCGCCTGACCTGAACGCTTAGACCTCAAATCTTATAGACCACAAAAAAGCGGGCCGTTAGGCCCGCGTCCTTTTATGCTGTTTGCTTTAGTCGCCAGCGGGCATAATGACCGGAGCGCTGATGGTCGTTTCGCCGTCGCTGTAGCCCTCTTCCTGGTGCGAGGCGAGGTCAATCCCGACCGTTTCGTCCTGAGCGCTGATGCGCAGGCCGATGGTCGCGTCGATGAGTTTGAGCAGCACCACCGTACCGATCGAGGCGAAGGCCAGCGTTGCGCCGACGCTGATCAGCTGAATGATGACCTGTTGACCCGTGGCGACGCCCGAGCCGGTGGTGAAGGCGAACACCCCGGTCAAAATGGCTCCCACAGTTCCGCCGACACCGTGACAGGCGAACACGTCGAGCGCGTCGTCGATGCCGATGCGGTTCTTGAGCTGCACGACACCGAAAGCGACGATCGCCCCGATGGCACCCACGGCGATTGCGGCGACCGGCGTTACGAAAGCAGCGGCCGGCGTAATCGTGACGAGACCGACGACAGCACCCGTCGCGGCACCGACTGCGCTCGGCTTGTGACCACGGATCATCTCGCACATCAGCCAGGCGATCATCGCGGCAGCGGCGGCGGTATTGGTGGTAACGAAGGCCAGGGCCGCCGTACCGTTGGCTGCGAGCGCCGAGCCGGCGTTAAAACCGAACCAGCCGAACCAGAGGAGGCCCGCACCAAGGAGCACGAACGGGATGTTGTGGGGCAGCGCGGTGCGTTTGGTGCTCGCTAGACGCGGTCCAAGAAGCCAAGCGGCGACCAGCGCAGAAAAGCCCGCCGACATATGCACGACCGTGCCCCCCGCGAAGTCGAGGGCGCCGAGGTTGAAGAGCCAGCCGTCGGAGGACCAGACCCAGTGGGCCAGAGGCGCGTAGATAAGCACGCTCCAGAGGGTAATAAAGGCGACGTAGGCGGAAAACTTCATGCGGTCGACGACAGCGCCGCTAATGAGCGCGGGCGTGATAATTGCGAACATCGCCTGGAAGATCACAAAGACGAATGTGGGGATGGTGCCACTGACGCTGTCCGAGCCGATCCCGCTGAGGCCCAGGGCGCTGAGGCCGCCGACAAAGGCGTTACCACCCTCACCGAAAGCCAGTGAGTAAGAAAGAACGATCCAGAGAACGCCGACGATACCCATAGCAACGAAGCTCATGAGCATCGTGTTAAGAACCGATTTGCCGCGTGCCAGTCCCCCGTAGAAGAAAGCCAGGCCCGGTGTCATGAGAAGGACCAGGGCGCTCGAGGTGAGCATCCAGGCTGTATCGCCCGCGTTGATTTCCTGAGCGAACGCTACGCCCAGGAGGGCTACGAGTGTCGTGAGTAGGACTTTTAGCTTCATGCGGTCTCCTTTACCTTGCCTTTGGGTGTGGGTGTCACAGCGGCGCTGTTTTCTTCTCCGGTGCGGATGCGAACGACACGTTCGATGGGCTGAACAAAGATCTTGCCGTCACCGACTTCGCCGGTGCGCGCCGCCTTGACGATAGCGTCTATCGTGCGATCTACAAAGTCATCGCTGACAGCGATAGCGACCTGAACTTTTTCGTGGAATTCGACGAGGTAAGAGCTGCCGCGCACCTGTTCGATGATCTCGCGTTCACCCCCGTGACCGCTGACGCGCGTTATGGTCAGACCCGTGACGCCTGCTGCAAAAAGCGACTCTTTGACCGGTGAAAGCATTTCAGGCCGAATGATTGCGGTAATGAGCTTCATGCGCTGACCTCGTTAGGGGAAGGGGGGGCGAGACCTACTTGCGACATGCTTGTGACCTCCTGTGCTCGCCCTAGGGCGAAATCACTATCCGTAGAATAGTTGGGCTCGTGCGACCTGTCAAGTCAAAACTAGCCCAACGTCCAAAAATCTCAAGACAATTCGCAAAAAGCTTATACATAAAACCGCCAGAGCATACTTCAATCGGCCTTTCGCGCCTCCAGTCTTGGCTACGACGCGAATGAAAGGGAATTTACTGCCCTGCCCCGAAATGTCATACTGACGGGCGTTTTGACCCCCGCACCCGAAGCCAAAAACCGTCGCGTCGCTCCCCGGAGTAGCAACCGTGGAGCCCTCACGCTGATGATCGGCACTCTGGCAAGCCGCGTCACCGGGCTACTGCGTTCCTCGCTCCTCAATCAGCTCTTTACGCCGACGGTCACGGACGCGTTCAACGTAGCCCTGCGGCTGCCCAACCTTTTCCGCGAACTGCTCGCCGAGGGCGCACTGACCAACGCATTTGTACCGATCTACAAACGGTTGCCCGCGGCTGAGGCCAAGCGCCTCGCGGGCGCGCTTCTCAGCTTGCTGTTCGTGGTCAATGCGCTTCTTCTCCTGATTGCGGTGTGGGCTGCACCCGCGGTTGTCTCTTTCTTGCTGGCAAAAGACAGCGAGGTCGATTTGGTGCTCACCGTGACGCTAACGCGAGCAGTATTCCCGGTCCTTGGGGCGCTGTCGTTTTCGGCTCTGGCTATGGGTATTCTGAACGCCGAGGAGCGCTTTTTTGCGCCAGCTTGGGCACCGGTCGTGCTCAATGTGATTACCGCCGTCCTGATGCTCGTCTACCCGCATCAGGCGCTGATGCTGGCTGTGGCCTTTGTGATTGGCGGCGCGGCGCAGCTCGCCTTTCAGCTCCCTTTCTTGTGGCGAGCGGGTCTTTTCCCGCCTCTGGTCGTGTGGCGTCACCCGCAGCTGGGGCAGGTCCTGCTGCTGATGGGTCCTTTTACCTTTACGACGGGTGTGCGGCAGTTTCTCAACTTCGTGGCGACGAATCTGCTGAGCCGTCTGCCGGCGGGTAGCGTCACGGCTTTTAGCAACGCCGACCTGTTTATCGGTCTGGCGCTGGGGCTTTTCAGTGTGTCGCCCTCGCTGGCCTACTACTCGAGACTGGCCGGAGAGGTCGCCAACCCGCCCGCGTTTCGTGACACCCTTCTTAGGGGCATGCGCCTTATTACCTTTTTGACCGTACCTGCCGGGCTTCTTCTCACGCTCTACGCCCAGCCAGCGGTTAAAGCGGTCTTCGACTGGCTCCCGCTCTTTGGGGGCTCGGGGATCGATGAGGCGACGCTGGCGTTATCGGTTGCGGCGCTCGCACCACTCGGACTATCCGTGTTTCCGGTGGGTTTGACGGCCTTTTTGCTACGGACTTTCTATGTACGTCAGAGTGTGCGGGTTCCGGTTTTGATCACCATTCTCAACGCTCTTTTGACTGCCTACTTTTACTGGACGCTCTCGGGTGTCTACGGCATCGCGGGATTTTCCTGGGCGACGGTTCTGGTCAACTGGTTCGGGCTACTCATCCTACTCGTTACGGTCGAGAGGCGCGAGCGCTTCGGCCTGTTGGGTTTTCTCGAGCAGGCCCTCAGGGTGTGGCTGGCCTCTGGGCTGGCCCTGGGGCTGGCTTGGGTGCTGGCGAGCCCGGTGGCGTCGCTGCCGGGCTGGTGGGGTGCGGTGCTCGAGCTCGTTGTCGGGGGTGGACTGAGTGTGATTCTTTACCTAGCCTTATGCATCCGATTTGCTGTGCCCGAAGTATCGAAGTGGACTCCGCGCTAGACGTGAAAAGCGCCCCCGAGTTCTCGGGGGCGCTTGCCAGGATGAATAGCCCTATTTGTTGCGAACTAGCGTGATACCTGTAGCTTTCTCGCTTGTCCCGGTCTGGTCGTAAGACGCGACGTAGAGGTAACCGGTTGCGGGATCTTCGGTGATATCGAGCGGATCCGCAAAGGTGTTGTCCGGAACCACGTCGGTTTCGCTCGTGACGTTACCGCTGCCGTCGAGCGACAGGGCGACGATGTTGTTGCCCGAGCTGTAGCGCACGACGAGCAGCATCCCGTTGTACTGGCTGAACGCGTCACCCTGGTATTCGATCACCCCGTTGGGCGACATGCTCTTGCCGAAGTTGTGGGCGTAGCCCTGGTAGTTCGGATCGGGCTGAACCGACGATGGGAATCCCTCGATGAGGTCATCCGAACCTGTAGGCCCACCGACGCCGCCGCCGAAGAGGATCCACTCACAGCGTTTGGGGTTAGGGGTACCGTAGTAGCCACCCTCTTCGATCTTGAAGAGGTAGTCGTTCATGGTCTGGGTAATGCGCCAGCCATTGACTGCAACGGTCGCGCCCGTCGGGTCGACCCCGCTCGTGACGTAAGGGAAGCCGGGTAGAGCAGCCGAACCTATAAGTGTCGTACCGCTGTAGCCGCCGTCCGGACGGCGTTCGCAGGTACCCGGAAGGGGATCGTAGCTCGGCATGATGCCGCCTGAAGCCGAGCCGTTGCCCGGTACGTAAAGCGAGCCGTTCGAATGCCAGACGAGGTCGTAAGCGTTACGGATACCCGTCGCGTAGATCGTCAGAGGTGCGCCGGCGGCATACGGGTCGTAGGTGCCCCCGTCTTCGGTCTGCACGTTGAGCGGCACCGACCCGATGGCGTTCGTATCGAGGCGCAGGACTGCGCCGGAAAGAACGCGTTCAGGCTGAAAGCGCCACGAGTCGTCGGGAGCGCCCATGGCAGTGTTGCTGCCCTGGTTGAAGTAGAGCACACCCGGCTCGGCTGGGTTAAACGCAATCGAGTTGGTGAGGTGATCCTTGCTCGAGCGGGGCAAACCTACGACGTAATCTTGCTGGGTCGAGAGCGTCGGTCCGCTAAGGCGCGTGATCTTGCCTGCCCAGCGGTATTCGACGTTGCCGTTCTGGATGCCGCCACCTTCGGCGAACCCTGTAAAGCCGCTACTCGAGACCCAGGCGATGAGATTTTCCGGGGTCGAAGCCGGGTCGAAGGCCAAACCGACGACCAGTCGGGGCGAGCCGTCGCTTTCGGTAATCGCTGTCAGCTGTTCGGCCGCGCCCAGGCTGCCGTCGCTACCGATAGGGAAGCGGAGGATACGCCCGTCGATAGTAGCCGCGTAGAGGTGCGTGCTTCCGGGACCGACAGTCAGGGTGCTAAAACGCGTCTTTTGACCGCCGACCAGCGAGCTTTGCTGAAAAGCCAAGTCCACGTCACCAGGCACGGGATTCGGGTTGGTTCCGCCGGTGGTGATAAAGGTGCTGGTGTAGGGCGTGAACGGGGTGCCGTCGACAGCCAGAACCCCGCTGGTTACATCGAACTGGTACTCGGCGCCTTCCTCGAGCTCGTTGTTGGGGGTAAATGAGATCGTATCGCCGCCGCCGCTGGTCGTCACGTCGCCGCCCAGACGCTCGCCTGTACCTAAGTTGGTGAGATACACAACAGAATCACTCAGCGAGGCTTCGGAGACGCCGCCGCCCACCCCATTGATGAAGCTGACGATCGTTGTCGTGTCGTACACGGAAACGTCCGTCGCACCGTCTACGGGTTCGGTGCCAATGACGGACGGCACGTTCTCGCCGACGGTGGTAAATGTTCCGCTGTACGGGGTGAAGGCTTGCCCATCGGCATCCTCTACGCCGCTGGTAATCTCGTAGCGGTATTCCGCACCGTACTCGAGCTTGGCGGCTGGAGTAAGAGTCAGGCGCTCCGAATCGTTGTTAACCTTGACGGTTGCCGCGACGCTACTGCCCGTTGCAACGTCGGTAAGTGTCACCGAGTTGCTGTCTGCACTCGTCAGGCTGACGCCGCCGTTGGGCAGGTTGAGGTCGAACTTGACCGCAGCACCGACCGAAACGTTGGCTGCGCCGCTTGCAGGTACG
Source organism: Truepera sp. (assembly GCA_048594695.1). GTDB lineage: Bacteria > Deinococcota > Deinococci > Deinococcales > Trueperaceae > Truepera. The sequence continues at coordinate 11,665 of JBMDWS010000279.1, forward strand.
ACCGAAGCGACTGACGGTGCGCCACCTATCCCCCCCGGCAAGAACCAGTCGCAGCCTGCCAGGCCGAGCAGCAATAGCACTATTGCGAATCTTTTCATCTAAACTCCCTAACCTCCCGGACGGTGAAGGCAAAAAATCTTTAGCCTTCTATCTTTCTACAATACCGCGAACACACTACCCGGCAGGTTCAATGTTCTCAATAATGTAGATATTGTCGTTATAGTCGCAGTTTGCAGTGTTCGTGGTGCCGCAGCCATTTTCGACGTAATCCTGTGCGATCAGGTAGGTGTGCGCGACAGCGTTACCCTGCGCGTCGATAAAAGGCCAAAAGCGTGGTCCCAGATTGCCCTTGCCGCGCCCGAGGACCGGGTTGGAGCTGTAACCCGAAACGCGGATCTCAAAGGGCGTGTCGGGGCGCGTGTTGAGGACAGCCTGCGTTTCCGAGCCCTCTTTGCGTGGGTAGATGGTGTTGCTGTCGGTGCGCCCCTGACGCATGCTGGCAAAAGGTGCCTGGGGATTATCCCGTGCGTAAAGCTCAAAGAGGTCGCCTACCGCGCAGCAGCTATGGAAGGAGGCGATCTGCGTGACGGTCACGGTGCCGCCCGGGTTGGCAACCTGCCAGTAGGGAGAGCGCACCTCGCTGCCTGCGAGTGGGGAGTCAGCAGCGGAATTCGTCAGGCCGCCCTGGCTATTCTCACCGAAAGAGATGGGGTAGCCAAAGCCGTCATTGACGAGCGGCGCGAGATAGAGCTCGCGGCCACCTTCCGGGTTGGGCTGATAGATGCCCCTGAGGGGATAGCGGATGGTTTGGCTTTGGGTCTCGATGGTGAGGGCACTTTCCACGCCGCCCTTGCCCGAGAGGCCTAGCCCCGTGAAGTCGACCTCGAGCGCGTAACGCTCGCCCGGTCCGAGAGGCAGGATGTTTTCGCCGTTAGGCAGAGTGAAAACCCCCGGGTCGTCGAGGGTCAGGGTCAGCTCGAGCGGCTCGGAACCCAGGTTGCGCAGGTTTAGCGTGCCCGTATCGCGAACGAAGATCTCGGCCCAGCGCTGGACGTTCGGGTCGCAAGGGGGCAGCGCAGGATCGGGGTCGCCAGGGCAAAAGTTTCCGGCGGTGCTGGCGATACGGTGCAGAATCATCCGGTTGCCGCTGGGCAGCCCTAGGGCGTTACTGACCTGCAGGTTTTCTGTACTGGCAAGAGGCGTCACGTTGCGAACGATCACCACCACATCGTTGTAGTCGAAGCCCTGGGTAAACTCCTCGGTTGCCAGGATGTAGGCGTTCGCTTCGACGCTGCCGTCGGGGTTTTTCAGCTCGTAGGTGCGAACATGGTGGGGGAGTGCGTTGGGGAAGGTGTTGAGGCGGTCTTCGCTGTAGACCAGGCGCTCCTGAAAAAACGCGTTGCCGGGCCAGAACGAATAGAAGCCGAAGGGGGCGTCGCCGGGGTTGAAGCTCAGATAACCACCCGTTCCGCCCACGATATCCGGGCCAAGGCGCTGTTCGTTGAGCTCCGGTTCCCCCATGACCTCGAAGCGTTGGGTCCGAGCGTCCGGGTTTCCGGCGCGGTAAGTGCCGAACTCGAGCACCGGGCTATTGTCGACGCCGAAAACCGCGAGTACCTCGAGGCTGACCTGGGCTGCGCCAGCAGCTTTCTGAAAGCGCTGCGCGGAGACTTCGTCGCCGAGGAGGTTGTTGACGCTGTCTGCGTCCGTAGTGATCGCGGTCGTTGCCGGGTCGCTATCTCCGGTAGCAACAGGCAGACCATAAGCGTCCAGAATCCACTGGAGCGAGGGCTCGTTGTCGCCGCCCTGTCCGACCACCCCGAGGCCACTCAGGGGAACCGCTAGGGTCGGCGCTTGGCTGGCGTTACTCTGAATATTCAGGGTGGCGCGCTGCGGGCCTGTGCCGCCTGGGGTAAAGGTGAGCTCGAGAGGTTTCGCCTGTCCCGGAGCCAGGGCGAACGCGCTGCTGTCCGCCAGGCTAAACTGCGCGGCGGCGTCGCCCGAGAGAGTGAGGCTCGAGACGCTGATCGTTTTCGAGCTACTGTTGGTCAGGGTAAGCGTGCGTGTGTCGCTCTGGGTTTCACCTCCAGCAGTAAAGCCCAGCGGCGAACGGCTGGGAACGAGGTCCGAGTCGGACGGTTTGCCTGCGAGCGCCGAGCCGGTCGTAAACGTGCTCTGCCACGCTCTAAACGGGGTGCCGGCGCTCGTCAGCACGTCGGGGGTCACGCTGAAGGTATAGGTGGTGCCGGGCTCGAGCGCCGACGTCGGGGCGAGACTCAGCGTTTTGCCATCCTCGGAAAGGCTGCGTGTGCCGGTCACAGCTGCCCCCCCGGCTTCGCTGAGGCTGACGCTTGCGTCGCTCAGCGTGCTCGGGTTGAGTGGGCCGTCGGGCAGGTTGAGACTAGCGACGACGGCAGTGTCGAGCGCAACGCCTGTCGCACCGTTGGCCGGCGAAACCGCCGAAACGCCTGGTACCGACGCCGCAAAAAGCCCACATGCGGTGAGTAGAGCCGCGAGACCTGTGAGCGAACCGTAGACCCCGAGGTGGCGGCTCATCGCGTATCCTGCAAGGGATTATCCCTGGTGTCGGCATTGTCGTCACATCTTTTGTGCATTCCTGATCAACCCTCCGCAGCTTCGACCGGGCAGTTTGGGTCGCCAGGTCCTTCAAGCTCTCTTCTCGATCTTGGCCCGCGCGCAGCCTCCGTGCCCGACTACGTTCCCGTCATTGTAAAAGCGCGTTTCAGTTGTGTCGGTGCAGTGATTACAAGCAGGCACGCCGCCCTCGGATTGACGGGAAAAATTAAACCCTGTTGCTAACCTGACGCACTAAAACGTTTGACTACGGGCTGAGCAAAGGTATACTCGGCTTGGAGAGCTGCCAGTGGACGGTTTGTTTGCTGCAAAGTTTGCAAAGAAAATCCCCTCAGTTTACTGGATTGGGTCGCGCAAAGACTCGGTGGGTATCGCCCTCGCTTGCGCCAAGCACGGAAGCAGGGTTGCCAGTGAACCTATCCGGGCAGGCGTCAGCTTTTTCACAGAGTTGCGTGTGGGAAGGCTATAACGTCGTGAGGGTACAGGGTCTGGCGGCAGGGGGGGCGCGCTGCAGCACAGCAGACTGCAGGTCATGAGGAGTGACGATGCATATCTTGGTCAATACTGACTTCAAAATTCTCAACCAGGCCTTGCAGTCGCTCGTTTTAAGCCTCGGATTTACGCCGCATGAGCAGCACGACCCCGAGGTCGAGGTCGCGCTTTCTTACCTGACGCGCTCGTCTCCTCCTTATCCGGCACCCCCACCCGTACCTACTCTGGCGCTCTTCTCCGGCAACGAGGACGAGATTATCCGGCTCTTGCAGCGTGGGTACCGGGGGCACTTGGGGCCGGATGAGCCTGTCGGACGCTTAAAGGTCGCGCTCGAGGCGCTGCGCCGGGGTGAAATCTGGGCCAGCCGCGAGCTGCTCACCCGCACGCTCGGTAGCCTGTCGGCTCCGCAACTGACCGAACGCGAGCAGGAGGTGCTCGACCTTTTGGCGGGCGGCCTCAGCAACCGCACCATCGCTGAGCGGTTAGGGATCTCCGAGCGCACCGTCAAGGCGCACGTCTCGAATCTCTTCGACAAGCACGGGGTACGTAACCGTACCGAGCTGGTGTCGCAGGTACAGCGCTAATACGTTCTCCCGCCGCGCCTTTGCTGCGCCACCTTAGTTTTTCAGAGTGTGACTGAACAGGGCATGGTTCTGCCTCCGTCTTAAATTGCCCATGTCCGGCACAGAAACGTCAGGGCCGTTGTTTCAAGTCTTATAGGTCTAGTGCCTGATGTCCACCTGACGAGCGGAATGCTACCCTGAAGGATGCGAATCCTCATCTCCAACGACGACGGTATTTATTCTCCCGGCATCCGTGCGCTCGCCGAGGTCGCCCGCGATTTTGGTGAAGTGCGCATCGTCGCGCCCGATGTCGAGCAGTCGGCCATGGGACACGCCATTACCATCATGAGGCCGCTACAGTACCACGCGACACCCATCGAGGGCTTCGACGCCTACCGTGTAAACGGCACACCTGCCGACTGCGTGGCGCTCGGCGCGCACCTCTGGGAGGGCGTGGACTTGGTCCTGTCTGGAATCAATCTAGGGCTCAACTTGGGTCATAACATCTGGCACTCGGGAACGGTGGCAGCCGCCAAGCAAGCAGCTTTTCTGGGCATTCAGGCCATCGCTTTTAGTGCTCCCTACGAAGGTACGCCCCCTGATTACGACGCGCTCAAACCTTTTGTCAAAGAGATTATCGAGCGCCTCTTGCAAGAGCCCTTTTTGCCGCTGGTCAACGTCAATTTCCCCTATCAACCGGTCGGCGTGCGCTGGACCAGGCAGTCGGTTCGGCACTACGAGGGGAAAGTCGTCGCAGGTGAAGACCCGATGGGCCGTTCGCACTACTGGCTGGCGACCTATCCGCGCACAGGCGCCGACGAAGGCACCGACCGCTGGGCGCTCGAGCATCACTACGTTTCGCTCACCCCGCTCACGCTCGACCTGACCGACGAGGCGCTGCTTGAGCACACCCGGGCG
>JBMDWS010000028.1:0-3473 GCA_048594695.1 Truepera sp.
GGCGAGCGCACCACGCTCTCGGGCAGCTCGAGAAAAGCCAGCTCCGGCACCACGCTGAGCCCTAGCCCCTGCCCGACCATCGAGGCGATGGTCGAATCCTCGCGCACATTGTAGGAGGGGTGTGCCGCACCCGTACGCATCCCACTCAGGTAACGTCCGACTCGCACCGAGCACTTGTCCCCGCTGTCGTAGAGAACCAGCGGCGAGTCGACGAGGTCGCTGCGGCTCACGGGAACGCCTGCCAGCGGGTGATCTCTGGGAACAAGCGCCACATATGGGTCGCGCAGCAGCTCCCAACTCAGCAGACCGTGAGGAAAGGGCGCTTCCATAAACGAGAGTTCGGCCTGTCCGTGCAGGACCGCGTGCTCGAGCCGCGCCGCGTCACCATCGGCCTCTAAAAGTTGCACCTTGAGTTTGGGATAGGTGCGCGCGAGCCGCTTCATGGCCTTGGGCACTATGCGGCTCGCCACGCTGCGGAATGTCGCCACGCGCACCGTTCCGCTGAGGTCGCCACGCGACAGCTCGGCTTCCTGGCGCACGGCATCCTCGAGGCTGAGAATTTGCCGGGCGTGCGAGGCGATCTGTTTACCTACCGCTGTAGGGCGCGCTCCGAAGCGGCCCCGCTCGAGGAGCTTGGCACCGAGTTCGCGTTCCAATTCGGCAACCGCGTAGGAAACAGCCGACTGGGCGCTGTCTAGGTCTAGGGCCGCCGCCGAAAACGAACCGACCTCGAGGACGGTCAAAAACGTGCGGAGCTGGGTCAATGTCATAAAGAAAGCTTAGTCCCAAAAGGCGACAGGCGTCTATGACTTATGTATCAAAAAAATCGATATAAGACCCTGAATCCATCATCTATTTGTTTTGTTCTTGACCCCACCCCAGACCTACAATGGTTTCATTAAGGAGGTCCTGAACGATGAAGACCCTCACTCACCAGACACCCAACTACTTTCCCAGAGGTCCCGAACCCCGCGCACAGACGATCGATCCCTACCTCACGAAGCTGCTGATTCCACTCGCGCTCGTTGCCACGCTTTACGGCGCTGCCCTTTGGTACGTTGCCACCATGCCGAGTCGCGTGAGCGCGGCGCAGGGTACACAAAACCACCTCGAGCTGAGTCTCTCGGGTGCCTACACAGGCAACTTGAGCCTCGGGCAAAACGAGCTGAACGTGACCCAGGCCGGACCCTCGAGCTTTACCCTCGCGAGTGCCGAAAGCGCCGTGGTCCCCTTCAAACTGAGCTTCCGGGGCGACGCCGCCGAAGCTTCTCGCAACAGCGCGTTTTTCCTGACGGGTGCAACGGATGACCTCGGCCTCACTGTGGCGGGCGTCCCCTACACCCTGCAGAGCGGCACCGTCACCGTTACCCCGGAGGGCCGCACCGTTTACGCCAGCTTCGTGAATCCTCAGGGGCAGCCGCTCGAGCTAAGCGGTCGCTTCACCACCTACTAAGGAAACCTCCCGATGAGACAAGCAGACCATTTTTTGATTACCGAGGCGCGGCGCAGGACCGAAGGGTTCACGCACGACGTCGAAAAGGCTCACCTACTCGCGCAGCTCCCTGAGCCCAAAGGGTGGCGCCATCACGCGGCTCGAGGCTTGCTGGAACTTGCAGCCCGGCTCGAGCCTCGGTCCAGACAGCACACGAGCACGCCCAGTTAACCGGGCGTGCTAAACATGAAGGCTCCGAGCCTGCTCGGAGCCTTCATGTTTAGGGTTGCTCTGGCGCCATGCCAGACGGTAGAAACTCGCGTTTCAGCACACCCATATAGACGTTATCCTGCCATTTTCCTTCACGGTAAAAAGCTTCTCTCGCTGTTCCCTCGCGTTTAAACCCGACCTTTTCGTAGGCACGGATTCCTCGAGGATTGTTCGCGTTGACCGTGAGCTGAACGCGGTGCAGATTGCGCTCTTTAAAGGCGTAGTCGAGAACGAGTCTTAGCGCCTCGGTGCCATACCCGTGATTCCAGTACTCCCGTCCGAAGATGATCCCTATCGTGGCACAGCGCTCGGTCGGAGTCATCCCCCACAAGCTGCACTGCCCGACAAGTTCGCCGTCTTCGGTGCGTTCGATAGAAAAACCGACGGTGCTGCCCGTATCCCTCATCCAGCCCCGGAACATCTCCTGATCGGCTTCCCACGTCCGAACGCTCAGCGGAGCCGTGGTCTGGAAGGTCTGCGTTTCAGGATCCGACCACCAGCGGTGAAAAGCAGGGAAGTCGTCTTCGGTCGTCGCCCGCAGCCGCACACGCTCACCCTCGAACGGGTTAGGCACGGGCGCTGACAAAGGCTTCGATGCGTACTAGAGCCTTCTCGATATTCTCCATGCTGGTGGCGTAGGAAAAACGGGCGTGTCCCGGCGCGTCAAAATCGGTCCCTGGGACGACGCCGACGTGGGCCTGCTCGAGCAGCCGAATCGCAGCTTCGGTTTCGTCCGGGTGTATCCGGGTGAGGTCACTCATTACATAAAACGCGCCCTGCGGCTTGGGCGTTTTGAGCCCGAGGCGGTTGAGCCCTTCGACCAGCACGTCGCGCCGCGCTACGTAGGCCCTTTTGGTCATCTCGACGAACGCCCGGGTCTTTTCGACCTCGTTCAAGGCCGCGACGACAGCGTGCTGCGCGACAGCGTTGGCATTACTCGTGACCTGACCCTGGAGCTTGTTCATCGTCTTTATAAGCTCAGCCGGACCCGCGCCGTAGCCGATACGCCAGCCCGTCAGCGCGTAGGCCTTACTCGCCCCGTGAATGATGAGCGTCCGGTCCTGTGCATAGGTGGCCGCCGAGACAAACTCGCCGTCGTAAACGAGATGTTCATAGAGGTCGTCGGAAAAGAGCCAGAGGTCGTGCCGCTTTGCGAGTTCGGCAATACCTTCGATGATTGACGGCGGGTAGACCGCACCCGTCGGGTTAGAGGGCGAGTTGAGCACGATGACACGGGTCCTGGGGGTGATCGCAGCTTCTATAGCTTCAACGGTCGGGATAAAGCCGTCTGCGGGGCGCGTCATGACCGGCACCGAGACGCCCCCGGCAAGCTGCACCTGTGCCGGATAAGACACCCAGTAGGGCGCGGGGATAATGACCTCGTCACCGGGATTCAGGACTGCCATAAACCCGTTGTAGAGCACCTGCTTGCCGCCGGTACCCACCGTGATCTGGCCCGCGCTGTACTCTAGCCCGTTTTCCCGCTTGAACTTGCCCGCGACGGCCTCGCGCAGTTCGGTGCTGCCCTCGGCGGGCGTGTACTTGCTCAGGCCTTTGTCGATCGCCTCGTGCGCAGCGGCAATCACGTGCTCGGGCGGCTGGAAGTCGGGTTCACCAGCGGTCATGGCGACTACGTCCACACCGCTACGCTTGAGTTCGGTGGCCTTGGTGTTAAAGGCCACCGTTGCAGAGGCCTTGAGGGCTTTGAGGGCATCGGAAAGTTGGGGCACGGTTCCTCCTAAAGTCAGTACTAGTCTACCTGCCCGCGCCG
>JBMDWS010000280.1:0-8258 GCA_048594695.1 Truepera sp.
GAACGGGCACCCCGACGAGACGTTCGCTCACCTCGACATCGACCACAGCGACGAGCACATTGTCAGGCAAGGTTTCCAGAGGGTCGCAAAGCTCGCCGGGCTCGGCGAGAAACGAGAGGTAACGCGGTGGGGAGAGCGGCAGCAGCGTTTCTTTACCCAGGGCGTTCAGCGCGCGTTTAAGGGCGAGCGTGCTGCCGAGCGCGTCGCCGTCCGGGTTGACGTGCGAGGCGATAATAATAGGACCGTTATGGTCTTTGAGCACGGTAGCGATGGCCTCGAGCGTGCTTGAAGCGTCCTGACTGTCGGGGCTTGGGGAGCGTGTCATGCCTCAAACTATACCGTCGTGGCTTTTGCCGGCGGTCCCTGACGAACGCAAATTCGTTGCGAATCTGTTGCCCTGCGCCTAGTAGCCCGAACAGGTGCAGCGTAAACTTGCGATAAGGAGAGACGCAATGATGCAACCGGGAGGCGAGATGGATGAGAGCACTCAGGAACAGCGGGGTAAACGCCCAGTCTGGCTAGGGCATCTTCGCCTTTTGCTTCTGGTGCTGGCTTTTGCCGGTGTGCTCTTTTACTACGAAACGTCGCGGCCTGCGACGCTCAGTGTAGTGCCGGTCCAGGGCGGACTGCCGGACTTGCCCGAAGTCGAGGCACCAACCGGCGAGCTGCTCGAGGTCTTTCGTCAGGCGCGCCCCGCAACGCTGCAGATCGAGATCGGTTCGGGCGCGCTCGCCGTAGAGACCTTCCCGCTCGGCGTCGGCACGGGCTTTTTCATCTCGCCTTCGGGGTTGGTGCTGACCGCCTATCACGTGGTCGACCCAGGGCCAACCTTTTCGGGTGAAGAGCGGCTCGTGGCGCGGAGTCCGAGCGGTGAGCGCTACCCGCTCAGACTCGTGGGCTTCGACGCTTTTCTCGATCTGGCGCTTCTGCAGGCGGTCGGGGCCGAAGACGTGCCGTACCTGCCGCTCGAGTCGCGGGATCTCACCGTCGGAAGCCGCATCGTTGCCATCGGCAACAGTCGTAACGACTTCTTGCAGCCTCGCGCCGGGATCGTACGTGCGCTCGACGTCGCAGCGGTCGCCGCAAACTTTGCCAACGGCACAGTCGAGATTTCTGCGGCGCTTGCGCCGGGCGACTCGGGGGGGCCGGTCCTGAGCGAAAACGGCGAGGTAGTGGGTGTCGTCAGCTATATCGCCTTTTCTCAACCGACTTCGCGCTCCTCGAGGCTTCTCCCGCTGCTGCAGGGGCAGGACGACAGCGGTTTTGCTGCCTACGCTATCCCCGTGACCGCCGACAGCCCAGTCGTTGCCGGACTCCGCGAGGGCGTGCAAAACGACGTGCCGGTGATCGGTTTTCAGGTCGGCGTACCAGGACTCGCGACCAACTATGAACCGGGGACGGGAAACGCCAACCTGGGCAGCCGACCAGGGGTAATCGTCGGGGTGGTCGCGCCGGGTGGCCCAGCCGACCGTGCCGGCCTGCGCGACGCCGTGCAGCGGCAGTTCAGCAACCCCGATGGGTCGTTTCGCACCGCCGAAACGCGTGCGGACGTGGTGGTTGCTCTCGACGGTGAGGCGACCCCGACATTCGAGAATCTGCTGACGCTCTTGAGGCGCAGGCGGGTAGGCGACACCGTTGAACTCGAGGTTCAGCGCGGAAGCGAACTGCTCCGCATCGAACTCGAGCTGGGTGGTCAACGAACGGTTTTTGGTAGTTGACGCGGCACTAAAAAACCCGCCCAAAGGCGGGTTTTTGGTGGGCGATAGTGGATTTGAACCACTGACCTCGTCGTTATCAGCGACGCGCTCTAACCAACTGAGCTAATCGCCCTCAGGCAGAAGTCGAGACTAGCACGGTCCTTCCGGTCTGGTCAAGGCTTCTGAGAGGCCAAACCGGACGCAGTCCCCGGAAAGTGCAAGGCAAGGTATGGTTAGAGACTTTATGAGCCGTTATATTAGCTTGATGAGCGTTCTTCGGTGCGCGCCGGGCGTACCTGTAGCCGGGGGGATACTGTGCGATCTCTGAGAGATCTGCTGGGACGCTTTTTGCTGGGTCTCGAGCAGGATCTCACGACGTTTCGCAAGCTGCTTCAGTTTCGCCGTAAGCGCCCCTTTGAAATCGTGCCCTATCTGAGCTTCGGGACACCTTCTGAACTCTATGTTCGGGGCCGTGTGGTCGAGGACAAGGGTCTGACCCTGACCACGCCCGACGCGAGCCGCTGGCGCAACTTGAACGATACCTTCAAGCGTTTTGTCAGCGACGAGGTACCGGGGGCACGGCTCAAAGTCATTTTCCCTGGTGGCGAGGCCGAACTCACAGCCGACGCCCGAGGCTATTTCCGAGGTCACATATCGCTCCCTGAGCCTGTCCCTTCCGGTTGGTGCGAGGTGACCTACGCGCTCCTCGAGCCCAAGCGTAAAGGCGTCGAGCAGGCTCTAGCACGGGGCTTCGTCTTGATTCCGCATCCTTCTGCGCAGTTTGGTGTGATCAGCGATATCGACGACACCGTGGTGCAAACCGACGTGACGCGCTGGGTTCGGGTTCTGGGCGCGGTGCTCTTCGGGAACGCCCACACCCGGCTACCCTTTCGCGGGGTGGCCGCTTTCTACAGAGCGCTCGAGGCGGGCACGGCCGAGCGAAAAGGTGTGACGAACCCGCTCTTTTATGTGTCGTCGAGCCCCTGGAACCTCTACGACCTCCTGCTCGAATTTTTGGCGCTGGGCAATATCCCCTTGGGGCCGCTCAACCTGCGCGCCTGGCGGGGGGGGCAGGTTGAGGCCAAGGGATCCATAAAGCAGCACGGCGCGTTCAAGCAGACCGAGATTCGCCGCATCCTGGACGCTTTTCCCGAACTGCCCTTTATCCTGATCGGTGACTCGGGGGAGGAGGATCCGGAAATCTATGGAGAGATCGTGGCGAGCTACCCGGGTCGAATTCTGGCGGTCTACATCCGCAACGTAAGCGGTGAAGCGCGAAGCAGTGCAGTGGTCAGGTTGGGGGAGCAGGTCAAGGCCAACGGCAGCAAGCTCGTTTTGGCCGACGACACGCTAGCGGCCGCGCAGCACGCCGTGTCCGAGAGCTGGATTGCCGAGGGTGCGCTCGAGGCGGTCCGGGCGCAAAAGGAGCGCGACACAGCGCCCCTCGACAGCATCTTTTTCGAGGAAGGTGAGACGGTCGCAACGGTGATCGAGCGTAACGTGCGCGCGCGCAGCAGAGTATAGGGGCCAAGTTTAGTAAAGTGACTCATGTCACGCTGGCACAAACTCATTCATCAGACCGAAACGCAGTTCGACCGGGCGCTCGCCCGACTGGGTAGTGACGACGACCCGCTCCTGATTCAGGGCTACCTGGGTTATGGGGTACCGGGGAGGGCTTTTATCCTGGGGAGGGTGCTCGAGGATAAGGGTATCGCCGAGGCTGAACAGGACGATTCGCTTTGGCAGAACTTCAAGGGTGCCTGGAAGCGCTTTCGCTCCGGCGAGGTGGCGCACGCGGCGCTCACGCTCACGCTCCCTGGGAACGCGTTTGAAGCGACCGTTCAGGCCGACGATGAGGGACACCTGACGCAGTGGCTCACGTACCCGCAGACTCCGACCGACGACGACAACCTGCTGACGCTGACCGCGACGCTGACCGACCCGATTCGTACCCCACCCGTACGGGGCGAACTCTCGGTCATGATCCCGCCCGCGACGGCCCAGTTCGGCGTCATCAGCGACATCGACGATACCGTGCTGCAAACCGGCGCGACGAGCATCCGCTCACTTGCCAAACAGGTTCTTTTCGGCAACGCTCACACGCGGCTTCCCTTCGAGGGCGTCGCCGCGCTTTATCAGGCGCTGGTGGGACCGGGTAACCCGCTCTTTTATGTGTCGTCGAGCCCCTGGAACCTCTACGACGTGCTGGTCGAGTTCATGGAACTCAACGACATCCCGCTCGGCCCGGTCATCCTGCGCGACTGGGGCATCAGCGCTACCGAGCTGTTGCCGACCTCGCACGGCACGCATAAGCAAGAGGCCATCCGGCAGATCCTGGAGACCTATCCACATCTGCCCTTTATCCTGATCGGCGATTCGGGTCAAGAAGACCCCGAGATCTATCACGAGATCATCCACCACTACCCCAAGCGGGTTCAGGCCATCTATATTCGCGATATCGACAAGACCGCCGAGCGCAGAGCGTCCGTTCAGCGCCTTATCGAAGAGGTCGAGCACGACGGTGGGGTCCTGGTACTGGCCGAAGATACGCGCGCTGTTGCCGATCACGCCGTTGCCGCAGGGTTCGTACCGCCGGAAACGGTAGCCGCCGTCGCCGAGCGCCGCGCCGAGGACAGGGAGCGCCCTGCCTGAAAGACGCCAAGCAGGGCAGCGCTCCCGTATAGTGAGGCATGGTCGAAACGCTCTACCTCGCCAAGCCACGCGGGTTTTGCGCGGGCGTCGTGATGGCGATTCAGGCGGTCGAGGAGGCTGCCGAAGCGCTCGAGCCGCAGGGCGAGGCGCTCGCGGTCTATCACGCCATCGTGCATAACGACACGGTCATAGGTCGGCTCGTGCAGGAGCACGGCGTCCACTTCGTCGAGGATCTGCAGGAGCTGGAGCCCCTCCGCGCACGCGCTGGGGAAACGGGTAAACCGCTGGCGGAAACCGTCGTTTTTTCCGCGCACGGTGTCAGCCCGACGGTTCGCGAGGCGGCCCGGACGCTCGGGCTCGCCACTATCGACGCGACCTGCCCGCTCGTTACCAAAGTCCACTCCGAGGCCAAAAAGTACGCCCGCGAGGGCTACCACATCCTGCTCATCGGGGACTCGAGCCGCCACCAGGAGGTGCTCGGCACGCAGGGCGAAGCGCCCGAAGCGACAACGGTCGTGAGCGTTGTCGGGAATCGCAAGCACGACCCGCTGCTCGCCGACCCGGAAACCGTGACCGTACCCGATCCCGAAAGGGTCGTCGTGCTGACTCAGACGACGCTTTCGGTCGACGATGTGGCAAAGACCATCGCCATCCTCAAGAACCGTTTTCCCGCGCTCGTCATTCCCCCTTCGGACGACCTCTGCTACGCCACCAAAAACCGCCAAGACGCCGTGCGGGCCATCGCGCCCAACGTGGACATGTTTCTGGTCGTGACGAGCGACTACTCCTCGAACGGGATGCGCCTCCTGGAACTCGCGCAAGACCTGACCGGCAGCGCCCAGCGCGTCGAGAGTGTCGCCGATTTGCAGCCCGAATGGTTCGAGGGTGTGCGCTCGGTGGGCATCACCTCGGCCGCCTCGACGCCGGACCATCTGGTGCAAGAGCTCGTCGGCTACTTTCGGGCGCATAACGGCGCTCTGACGGTTATCGAAGAGGGCGAGTGGGAGAACATCACCTTCCGCAAGCCGAAGCGGGTGCCCGCACCTCTGCCCGGCTGAGCTTTGGCGTCTTCAGGACTTTGTTGTGACCCATTACCCCCTCAGCGTTGCCCCGATGATGGACTGGACCGACCGTCACTACCGCGTTTTTATGCGCGGCATCACGCGCCGGACACTTCTCTATACCGAGATGGTGACGATGAACGCGGTGCTGCGCGGTGACCGCGCCCGGGTGCTGGGCTTTTCCGAGCTCGAGAAGCCACTCGCCCTGCAACTCGGGGGCGATGATCCGCAGCGCCTGGCTGAATGTGCACGCATCGCTGAAGACTGGGGCTACGACGAGGTCAACCTCAACGTTGGCTGCCCCTCGGCGCGGGTCAAAAGTGGCAACTTCGGAGCTTGCCTGATGGCGCAGCCCGGGCTCGTCGCGGACTGCGTGGACGCTATGAAGCAGGCCGTCACGATTCCTGTAACAGTCAAGCACCGCATTGGGATCGACGATCAGGACCGTTATGAGGACATGCGCCGTTTCGTGACGACTGTTTCGGGTGCCGGAGCCGAACGCTTTACGGTGCACGCCCGCAAGGCGTGGCTCTCGGGCCTGAGCCCCAAGGAGAACCGGACGGTGCCGCCGCTGCGCTATGAAGAGGTCTATCGCCTCAAGGACGAGTTTCCGCACCTGAGGATCGAGCTTAACGGGGGTGTGCGGACGCTCGGGGCGGCGCAGGCACACCTTCGGCATGTCGACGCGGTGATGATCGGGCGGGCGGCGTACGAAACGCCCTATGTGCTGGCGGCAGCCGACCGTGTGTTTTATGGCGGCGGGGCCGTGCCGACCCCGGAAGACGTGGTGCGGGCTTTTACGCCCTACCTCGAGACTCAGCTGGCTAGAGGCGTACCGCTTAAAAGCATGGCGCGGCATATCCTAGGTCTTTTTGGCGGCGTGCCCGGCGCGCGGGCGTGGCGGCGTCATTTGAGTGAGGAGATGCACCGCCCCGGAGCGGGCAGCGAGGTCGTGCTGCGGGCGCTGGAGCACATTCCACCGGAAGTGAGGGGTGCGCGGCCCGAGCCTGAAGCCCTTGAAGTGTAGTCTCTATATACCAAACTTTGGAGCCTATATCTGCCTGAGTCCTTACCTCTACCCAAACCACACAATTTGCGTACATTTGTGCCCTAGACTCTAAGGCAAGTCACAGCCAGGGAGGATTCATATGTACTGGGCACTGCTGCTTTCATCGGTTGCATCGGGTCTTATCGCCACCTCCGTGATGGTCTTTTTTCTCTATCTCCCGCTCGTTTGGAAAGGCAGCTATTACGACGTGCTGGGGGCTATCGGATCGTACGTCACCAAACGGTCCGATGCCCGGAGTCGGTTTATTGGCGGGGTGCTCTACTATGCGGGTGGCCTGGTGTTCGCGTTTCTCTACGGCCTTGTCGTGCTCTCGCTGATGCGTCTGCCACAGCCTGTTTCTAGCCTGGCTCTCTTTCCCGACCTGCCTGTTTCGATCAACTTGTTTTACCCGTTACTCGGATTTGCAATCGGTCTGGGGCACGGCATCCTGGCCGCGCTCTTCGCGGTCATCTTCTTTATCGAGCATCACCCGTTGCCGCAGTATCGGACCCGTTTTATTCTGGTCGTCTCGCAACTCATCAGCCACATCGTCTTCGGAATCGTGGTGATGTTTTTCCAGCACCAACTTTTGCAGCTTCTGCTCGGGATTCGGGGTTAGCCCGAACCTGTCCGGCGGGCTTGATACAATCCCCCATGACCTTCCCGCTCACACGCCCTGCCCGCTTGGCGGTTTTTGCCTCGGGGCGGGGTTCGAACCTGTCGGCGCTACTCGACGCTTTTCCTCCCCATAATCCCCTAGCGTCCGTCGCGCTGCTCGTCAGCAATAAGAAGAACGCCGGGGCGCTCGAGCTGGCCAGTGCCGCTGGAATCCCCGCCCATACCTGCCCTTTTCCAGGTCGCAAGCGTGACCCCGAGGGGGAGGCTCGAGCTGCCTTCGAGACGTCCGCTGAGGGCTGGCTGAAGGAGGCCGGAGCCGACCTCATCTGTCTGGCTGGGTTTATGCGTATCTTTTCACCCGAATTCAACGCTCGCTGGCACGGGCGCATTCTCAATATCCATCCGTCTTTGCTACCAGACTTTCCGGGGCTACACCCGCAGCGGCAGGCCCTGGCAGCGGGTGTGCACGAGGCGGGCTGCACGGTTCACTTCGTCGATGCTGGAGTCGATACGGGTGAGACTATCTTGCAGCGGCGCGTGCCCGTCCTGCCCGGTGACACCGAAGATGCGCTCGCAGCCCGCATCCTGCAAGAAGAGCACCGGGCTTACCCCGCAGCGGTGCGCCTCGTCCTGTCGGGTCGCGCTCGTCCGAGCCGCCCGCCCGTGTCGCCCGAACACGCTCCAGTGAGAGCCTCCGAGGTCTCAGCATGAGGGTGCTTATCGTCGGGAGCGGGGGGCGTGAGCACGCGCTGGCCTGGAAGCTGGCACAGTCGCTGCGTGTCACAGAGATTCTCTGTGCGCCTGGTAATGCCGGGATTGCCGAGGTTGCCCGCTGTGTCGAGAGTTCGCTCGAGCCCCAGGCGCTACGCGACCTTGCTGAACGGGAAGGCGTTGACTTTACCGTTGTCGGGCCGGAAGTGCCGCTCGTCGCGGGCATCGTCGACGTATTCGAGAGGGCGGGCCAGCGCATCTTTGGGCCGAGCCGTGACGCGGCGCAGCTCGAGGGCTCCAAGAGCTTCGCCAAGGCGTTCATGGCCCGTCATGATATCCCCACGGCGGCCTACGAGAGCTTCTCCGACTTAAACCTTGCGCTCGAGTACCTGGCGTCACAATCTTACCCGCTGGTCGTCAAGGATTCGGCGCTGGCGGCGGGTAAGGGCGTGACCATCGCGCAGGACAGGG